>NZ_JAPMOU010000016.1 GCF_028858535.1 Spartinivicinus poritis | reverse complement strand
GTGAGGCATTGAGCTAACCCGTACTAATTGCTCGTGAGGCTTGACCATATAACGCCAAAGTGATTTGGGTACAAATCGAAGCGAAATAGGCAAGTACAACGAAATAAAATACATCGAACGCAAAGCTTAAAAAAAGCTAAAGAGTATTACAAAGCGTACAAAGCAGAATTCAAATTACGAAAGCAATAGCAAAACACAGTTTCGAATTGTCCAGTTTTGCTTGACGACTATAGCGAGTGTGAACCACCTGAATCCATCCCGAACTCAGTAGTGAAACCGCTCCGCGCCGATGGTAGTGTGGGGTCTCCCCATGTGAGAGTAGGTCATCGTCAAGCACCTATTTCAAATGCCCTGATCAGTATTGGTCAGGGCATTTTCGTATGTCTGGTTTTACAAACTCTCACGTGAGAGACAGCCAATTGCTCCTGCATTGACTGCACTCCTGCCATCCATGGCAGTCGTAGGTCATCGTCAAGCGCCTAATACCAAAACCCTCAGCACTCTCTGCTGGGGGTTTTTTATTTGCTGATTTTAGTCGGGAGAATAGCATGATTACTACTGACTTTACTTGGTATAGGTAATAAATGGTTAGCATGAAAAATATGAGAAATCTACTTGTGTGCTGTGGCTTTATTGTCGCGGCTTTTCCAATTGTAAGTGCGCAGGCACTTGATATATCTGTTGATTCAGAAGAAATGATCAATGATTCGCAAGTAGTTAAAGAGGAGCAACTGCAAAATCAGCTACCTCAGTTATTTCCATCTGAACAAGAGCATTTGCAGAAGAAGCAAGCACGTATTAATGAAATGATTGCAGAAAACTCAGTTTTACGAAAAGCACTTCAGGACGAAGCCAGCTTGTATAAGTATCATTGGGAAAGGGAAGATCAAAGGCGTAATGAAAGAAGGTTAAGCGGTGAAGATTTTAAGAAAAGGCCCTGAGCTTCCTTTACATAGTTTAGTGAAGAGTACTATTATTGACGGGTAGTTCATAAAAAACTATATAGATATTACAAACTAGTTAAATATTATTAAGTTGCGTTAAGGCAGTCAATCATGACCTTTTCAGCAGAGAATACTAAGATAGTGATTTGGCAACGTCTTTGTTCTACTCAGTTTAATCTCCCTCTCCTGCCTTAGGGCAGAAAATAATTATATTTATCCAACTAAACACTTAATTTCATTATCTAACCTTTAAAGGTGTTCTGATTAGCCAGTGATGGGCTTGTGGGAGTGTTTTTATGAATAATAATCGAGTTGTAATATTTGATACGACATTGCGTGATGGTGAGCAAAGTCCTGGTGCTTCTATGACTAAGGATGAAAAGCTACGGATTGCTAAAGCTTTGGAAAAAATGCGAGTAGATGTGATTGAAGCGGGATTTGCTATGGCAAGCCCTGGTGACTTTGAGTCAGTCAAAGCAATTGCTGAAACCGTTAAAGGTAGCAGTATTTGTAGCTTGTCCAGGGCCTTGGATGGAGATATTGACCGGGCAGGAGAAGCATTAAAAAATGCTAATGCACCTAGAATACATACCTTTATAGCAACATCACCAATTCATATGAAATATAAGCTGCGAATGGAGCCAGAAAAAGTGTTAGAGCAAGCTGTCCATGCAGTAAAGCGTGCTCGTAATTTGGTTGATGATGTTGAGTTTTCCTGTGAAGATGCAGGGCGATCTGAGTTAGATTTTTTGTGCCGGGTTATTGAAGCAGCTATTAATGCTGGCGCACGAACAATCAATATCCCTGATACCGTGGGTTATGCTATTCCTCATCAGTTTGGAGAAACTTTTCAGCAGTTGATAGAAAGGATTCCAAATGCGGATAAAGCCATTTTTTCAGTGCACTGCCACAATGACTTGGGTCTTGCAGTCGCTAACTCCTTGGCAGCCGTTGCTCATGGTGCAAGACAGGTGGAGTGCACGATCAATGGGTTGGGAGAACGAGCAGGCAATGCTTCACTTGAAGAAATTGTGATGGCAATTAGAACCCGCCAGGATGTTTTAAATGTTGAAACCAATATTGATACAAAACACATTGTGCCCACTTCCCGGTTAGTATCGAGTATTACCGGATTTCCAATTCAACCGAACAAAGCGATTGTTGGAGCCAATGCATTTGCTCATGAGTCTGGGATTCATCAGGATGGTATGTTAAAGCACCGAGAAACCTACGAGATAATGAAGGCAGAAGATGTAGGTTGGAAAGCCAATAAAATGGTGTTGGGTAAGCATTCGGGGAGAACAGCTTTTAAAGGACGCCTTGAAGAGCTAGGGGTGCATTTTAATTCAGAAGCGGAATTAAATACCGCATTTGCTCGTTTTAAGGAGCTTGCAGATAAAAAGCATGAAATTTTTGATGAAGACCTACAAGCGCTAGTAAGTGATACTCGCACTTCAGAAATTACTGAAACCTATAAATTGCAAACACTAGAAGTATGCTCAAAAACCGGAGAAACACCAGTTGCTAAAATAACACTTTCCGTTAGTGGTAAAGAGCGAAGAGCAAGTTCTGAAGGTAGTGGGCCAGTGGACGCAACCTTTAAAGCAATTGAGGTAATTGCTGAATCCAATACATCTTTGGAGTTGTACTCAGTACATGCGATTACCAGTGGAACTGACTCACAAGGAGAGGTAACGGTGCGGTTGGAACGAGGAGGAAGAATAGTGAATGGTAATGGTGCTGATACGGATATTGTCATTGCATCAGCTAAGGCTTACATTAACGCTCTTAATTTACTAGAGGCAGGCGTTCATAGAGCCCATCCTCAAGTGGGCAATGTTTAAGTTTATAATAGTGTAGGGTTATTAGTATGTTAGAGCAGCAGCGTCAGGCTTATCTGCAAGCGATGGGAATCCCGTCTTGGTTTCCTCGTTATCAGCTACCTGGTGCGCAGCCTACACCAGACTACTATTGGCCTGTTGCTAGCAGTGAAAGTTTAGTAGAGGCTCCTGCGACCCATCAGCAAGCTGCTATAACTCAGTCAGAAGAATTTTCCCACGGCTTACCTGAGAGTTTTTCTGAGCGGCCTAAATTGGCTAAATTACAAATACGTGACTCTTTGGTTAATAGTAAGAAGTCGGCAGCTGACTTTACTAAAGAAGGGATGACAGATCAGCCAAAACTAGAAGCTGAACAAGTTAAAGAAATACAGGTAACGCTAACCGAGTCTTGCTATTTTCAGCTGGTTTGTATGTCACCTACTGAGCAAGTGATGTTAGTTACTGAGCTGCCTTATAGTGGAGTCAATGAACTATCAGTATTACATTATTCACTAGTTAATAACCTGCTTGCTGCATTAAACATTAAAAGCACTGCTAATGAGGCTAAAAGCTTTAAGTGGCCTTTTACCTTTCAGCAGTTTGTTGATCAGTCTGAGCCTGTCGCGAGTGCTGCAGTAAAAGCATATTTGGAAGGACAACTAGGTTTCTCAAGTAAAAAACTGGTGATCTTGATGGGGGCTATGGCAGTAAAATATGGCTTGGGTTTAGACAAGGACTTTGAGTCTGTGCGAGGGGTTAGTCAACAAAGCGAACAGTGGTTAGCTGTTACTCATAGCCTGAATGAAATTCTACGACTGCCCCAGTATAAAAAAGAAGCTTGGAAAGATCTTTCTGCAATTACCAAGATAGATTGGTCGCCAGTCTAA
Organism: Spartinivicinus poritis; assembly: GCF_028858535.1. Lineage (NCBI taxonomy): Bacteria > Pseudomonadati > Pseudomonadota > Gammaproteobacteria > Oceanospirillales > Zooshikellaceae > Spartinivicinus > Spartinivicinus poritis. The sequence continues at coordinate 135,429 of NZ_JAPMOU010000016.1, read as the reverse complement.
ACTAAGCCTATGATGACAAGTGATTTACAAGTGTTGCCGATGACTTGCAAGCTTCTAGATGAAGTAATGAAGGTTGAGTGTAATGCGTATTCCCATCCTTGGAGTAAAGGTATTTTTAAAGACTGCTTGAAGTCTGACTATGAGTGTTGGGTAATTGATAATGCAGAAAAATTAATTGGCCATGGGGTTTTTTCAGTAGCAGTGGGAGAGGCGCATTTACTTAATATTACGGTTGCACCAGAATTTCAAGGCAATGGATATGGGCAGTTTTTATTAAATTATTTTTTATCAAGGGCAAGGAAGCTGACTGCTGAGGTAATGTTCCTTGAGGTGAGATCCTCTAACTTAAGTGCTATTAGGTTATATAAGCGAATTGGGTTTGACGAAATTGGATTAAGGAAAAACTATTACCCCGCAGCAGATGGGCGAGAAGATGCGTTGGTAATGTCATATAACTTAAAACTCTAGGGCTTGTTTTCAAAACCGATGGTGTACTCACCACTAATTAGTTGTCTAATACCATAATACAAAGCTGTTGCAGCCGTATGGATAGGTTCGAATTGAATCAAGGGGGCTGATGGCTGTGAGTAGTTTGATAGATAACCGCTGGTGATGGATAGTATAAAAAATGTCAGCAGCCCAATAATATGTTAGTTTTTTATGATGCCATGGACTGTATTATCAATTGCCCGCTGCTTAGGGGTAATGACCTTACTAATAGGGTTAGTTCTTCGATTTATATTTCCTACTGAATTAGCCTGGACCTACTCTGGGGTGAAAACTCCTATAATCGCCTTTGAGTTTGCTCAGACACCAACCGAGGTATTTCACTTGTTTGGTGATGATATTGATCTGCGCGATGCTCTTGTCCGTGCTATGGATTGGGGGAATTATATCGATTTTATTTTCATGGCTGTTTATGCCAGTTTTTTAGCTGTACTGCTATGGTTGCATAAACCTTTGCTGGCGAGCTTAACCTATTGGTGTTTAGGCTTGGTCGCGATTATTTTAGCAACTGATTTTATTGAAAATATCGCTTTACTCAATTTAACCCACTTAGTAAATGTTGGTTATACGGGAGCTTCTAAATTACAAGGGTGGCTTCATGTACTAATCATTAGTACTTGGTTTAAATGGATGTCTATTGTAGTCGTTATTACTGTATTGGGGTTGGCTTGTCGCTTTATTCACTGGTCAGGCTGGTTAACCCTGTGTTTAGGATGGGCTGGTTTATTGCTAGGAGGCTGGAATATTCTTTATCGAGATAGTTTGGAATTATTTGCTAGTGTTGTGTTTTTAAGCTTTATTGTTTTGGTTTGTTATATCTTTATGGCACCTACTCATCACCAGTTGAATTCTTTTAAAGCAAAGAAAGAAGAGCTGACAAAAGTATAAACTGGTTATTAAAATTATAAGCGACTGGTTAAGCGTGAAAAACAATTAAAGGTAATCTCTGAAGTGACCTACCAGCTGTTTGCTGGTAGGTTTACAACGATTGATTGGCTGAAGTGCTATGCCAATTTATCGGTAGCAATATGGTAGTGAGGGTCTGTCATATCATCTACTTCAACCAGGTTTTTGGCTTTTTCTAATAACTCAATACACTCTGGGCTGAGATGGCGTAAGTGCAATACTTTACCTGCTGTCTGATAACGTTCAGCTAACGCATCTATTGCTTCAATACCTGAATGGTCACATACCCGGGAGTGCTGAAAGTCAATGATTACATGGTCTGGATCTGTTTTAGGATGGAAGATTTCTCTAAAATGGGAGACCGAACCAAAAAACAATGGGCCTCTTAAGGCATAAATTTTACTTTCGCCTTCTTCGCTAAGTTCCGCATAAATATGCTTGGCGTGCTCCCAAGCAAATACCAATGCAGAAACAATCACTCCAACGATTACAGCAATAGCCAGGTCTGTGGCAACGGTAACTCCTGAAACCAGGATGAGTACGAAAGCATCAGATATTGGAATTTTGCGAATAATTCTGAAGCTTGTCCATTCAAAGGTGCCAATTACCACAATAAACATTACACCAACCAGTGCAGCAATGGGTATTTGCTCAATCAGTGAGGAGGCGAACAGAATAAAGGCTAACAAACACAAGGCTGCTGTAATGCCAGATAAACGACCGCGGCCACCAGAGTTTACATTTATCATGCTCTGGCCAATCATAGCGCAGCCACCCATGCCCCCAAATAAACCAGTCACTGTGTTAGCAACACCCTGTCCGATACACTCGCGGTTACCTTTACCGCGAGTTTCGGTGATTTCATCAATTAGACTTAATGTAAGGAGAGACTCAATTAAACCAATGGCAGCCAGGATTATTGAATAGGGCAGAATGATCCAAAGGGTTTCTAAGCTAAGTGGCACCATAGGAATATGGAAGTTTGGTAAGCCACCAGCGATAGAGGCGACATCTCCTACAGTTTTGGTTTCGATTCCAAAGCCAATCACAAGCAGTGAAACAGTGACGATTGCAGCTAAAGACGCTGGAATGGCATTAGTCAGCTTAGGCAGGATAAAAATAATTGCCATAGTTAGCGCCACTAAACCAAGCATGACCCATAGTTCAGGGCCTTGCATCCAGGCAACATCAATAACCGAGCCTTCTAAAACAGTATTGGCCAACCAGCCTTCACCACTATTTTCTCCAAAATTACCCAGTTGAGCTAAGAATATAACAATAGCTAGGCCATTCACAAAACCCAGCATGACTGGGTGGGGTACCATACGGATAAACTTGCCTAGTTTTAGTAGCCCTGCTGATATTTGAATTAGCCCCATCAATACAACAGTAGCAAATAAATATTCGACTCCATGCTCTGCAACTAGAGTGACCATGACGACAGCCAGGGCGCCAGTAGCACCAGATATCATGCCTGGGCGGCCACCAATTAACGAAGTGATCAGGCCAACCATAAAAGCAGCATAGAGACCAACTAAGGGCTCGACCCCTGCCACAAATGCAAAGGCAACTGCTTCAGGCACCAGTGCTAACGCAACGGTTAGGCCTGAGAGTAAGTCATTTTTCAGTGATGCGGTTTTTTGCGTGATAAGATCTATCATCAGGTTACTTCATTAGTTACTACGAGTTGGGTATTTCATAACATTATATTTATGCAAGTTTATGAAATAGCCAGAGTAGAGGTTGCTAGATGTAGGGTTTAGTTAGATACCCAAATTGGCGCAGGATCATATCATAAACTGGGTACAAAAGAGTCAGTATTTTCACTACACCAAACCTGATGCTGATGTGCCTATCATGGGTATCTACTACGACTTTCTTCTTTTATTGTAAGGTATCGTTTTGAGTTTCTCAGGCTTTTTGTTAACTGATTTCCAGGTATTTGGTTCGTTAGTGTTGCTGGGCATTGTTTTACTAATTGCCTGGTTGTTTCTGAATATACCTGCCATTTTAGCTGATAGTGGATTACAGCACAGGCTTGGTGCCAGTGTTTTTTGTTTGAGCCTGTTGTGGCTGATTCACCGGGATTTTCCGATAGGTGTCAGTTTGCATTTCTTGGGTATGTCTGCTGCCACGCTAATTATTGGTTGGCCCAGAGCAATTATGAGTGGTTTTGTCGTGTTACTGTTACTGACATTATTTCAGCAGGCTGACTGGATAAGTCTCGGTGTTAATAGTCTGGTAATGATAGTGGTGCCAGTAGTTGCTATGCAGTTGTTTTACCAATGGATAGAACACTTTCAGTCACGCAATATCTTTACTTATATTTTTGGAATTGGCTTTGTTGGGTCGTTATTCAGTACTTTGTTAGTGATTGTGGCAGTCATAATTGTTTTGTGGGGAAGTGATGGCTTTGAGTTCCCAGCCAATTGGTCTGACTATTTGCCTTATACACCACTCATTGTTATGCCTGAGGCAGTTATCAATGGCATGGTGATTTCTGCTGTGACGGTATTTAAGCCTGACTGGGTCATTACGTTTAATCAGCAAAAATACTTAAATCGCTGATTTTTTACGCTCGCCGACTTGTAGCTTGCGTTGCAGAGTCCGTCGATGCATACCAAGTGCTCTTGCAGTGGCAGATATATTACCTTGATTAGCTAGCAGCACTTTTTGTATGTGCTCCCATTCCAGTTGCTCAATAGGCATGGGCTTTTCGCTTAATTCAGGTGTTGGAGTACCCTCTTGCTGAGTGAGTGCGGCTTCAATTTCTGCTGCAGTTGCAGGTTTGCATAAGTAATTGTTGGCCCCTAATTTAACGGCTGCAACCGCTGTGGCAATGGATGCATAACCTGTTAGCACCAATAACTTGGCAGTGGGTGCATGCCGTTTAACAAGAGGAATAACTTCTAAGCCAGACTCATTCGCTAGCTTGAGGTCAATAATTGCAAATTGAGGGGTAAATAATGTAAGCAGTTTACATGTGCTCTCTATACAACAGGCTGTAATCACTTCATAACCTCTTTTACGCATTGCACGAGCTAACACCTGAAGCAAGGCTGTATCATCATCAACAATTAGTAAGATGGGGTGTTTATTACTCATCAATTAATTCACTTTATGCGTGCATTGTTAGAGGTAGCTGAATATGGGTTTCGGTACCTTGCTCAATGTGATTGAGTAGGGTAACAGAACCGCCTAATCGTTCAATAGAGGCTTGGCTAAGGCTTAATCCAAGGCCAAATCCTTTGTCAGGCTGATTCGTGTAAAAAGGAGTACCAAGTTTTTCCAGATTGGCCATATCCAGGCCTGGTCCAAAATCTCTAATGACTATTTCAACATGTCGTTTAGTTGTTTTTGCAAAAAGCTGAATTTTTCGATGGGATTGATCTGCTGCATTATTTAACAAGTTTAATAGTGCCTGAGGTAAGGAGGCATCTGCTAAAACTTGTGAGTCTGCTAAGCCTGTAGTATTCAATTCAATAGAAACCTCTGGTCGAAATACCTGCCAGCGCCCAACTAGTTGATCAATAATTTTTTTAATAGGTTGTTGGATGGGTTGGAGGCTTACTTGAGCTTCAGCAATTAGTGTACGAAGGCTTTGCTTACATTGACTTAATTGGCTTGTTAAACAACTGAGATCTTCTGCTATGTCAGTGTGCTGCTGATAATCCTGCTGCATTTCATTAACTAATAATATCATTGTGTTAAGCGGCGTATTTAATTCATGGGCTGCGCCTGCTGCTAGGCTACCGACTGCAAATAATTGCTCATTGCGTAAGTCTTGTTCTCGTTTGATAGCTAATTGTGCTTGGTGTTGTCGCAGGGTTTGGGCCATTCGAACAACAAAACTGCAAATGAGTAGGGCGCTCAGGCTGAAGTTAAGCCACATGCCTACAACATGTAAGTTAATCATATGAAATTGCTGTGTGCTGTTATCAAAGACTGGGATAAGCTGTGGTAATGGCTGGTAGAAAAACAATAGCAGGGTATAACTGCTTAAACAGATTAAGGTAATAGCAACAGTAAAAGGTAATGCTAGTGTAGCAGCGGCAATAATGATAGGAATGAGGTAGTAAGATACAAACGGATTGCTAGCACCACCACTAATATAGAGTAATAATGTTAGAGAAAAGCAGTCAAAAAGTAACTGGGCAAAAAATTCCCATTCACTGACAGGTGTTAGTTGGCGAAAGCGCCAATACGTAAAAACATTAACTATCCCCATCACTAATAATACACCTGCAACTAGCAGAGTATTTATGGTGAGTGGAGTGTAATTGGTGGCTAGTAATAATATAACGCATAAGCTGCATAAAAATACAGTGCGTATCATCCCCAGGCGAAATAGGTTTTGCCGAGAAATCGAAAGGTTTAGTGGGGCTTTAGAGAAAAAAATCATAACTAAAAAGTGGGCGATTAAAGCAAATGAGAGAGTGTAACTCACTTGAAACAATCACCCAATAGTAAGGCCTGTATCCAGGCTCAAGCATAGAACGTTGTTACGAGCCGCCAGTGTATCCCTATCGATCATAATTGACTATGTGACAGACTGTCGCAGGCTTGCGTGTGGGTACCAAATAGGTATACTGATCGATATTAAATGATAATAATTATTATTCGCTTTTTGGCGAGCCTAAGGATAGATCATGTACTCAGTACTCAACGTAACAGATGATATTACCCATTGTGGAAATTTAGGGCATGTTGTTAATGAATTAGAAATAGTGTGTAAGCTTGCATCTAGCTATGGATTTCATGGTATTAATTTAGATATTGCTCAGTTAATACAAAGGCAGCTCACTATAACAGATGTCAAACAACTGCTTGGAGAATACCAACTAAGGCCAGCTGCGTTTAGCTTGGATGTAGACATGTACTGTTGCCATTCAGAACGGGACTACGTAAATAGTTTGCATACTTTTACTAAGCAAGCTGCTTTTGCTCATCAAGTAGGTAGTGAAGCTGCACTTTTTTATATCCCTCCTTTTTCAGATAACTTGTCGTTTAATGGTTATTTTCAGCTAATGGTAAAGCGGCTTAAGCAACTAAAGCCAATTTTAATTGAGCATCAAATTAAAATTGGCTTTGAGTTTATTGGCCCAGTTGAAACAAGGTTAACTACACATTACGACTTTATTCATACCATTGATGGTATTAGAGCATTGATTGCAAGTGCAGACTTATATGGCTATGCTGGCTTTAAACTGGATGTGCATCATTGGCAATATAGCGGTGCTGGATTGTTAGACTTAAGGCATCTTGATAAAGATTATATAGTGTACGTAGAATTAAACGATGCACTGCATGGATATCATTTATTTAATATGCCAGAATTTGCTCGGGAGTTGCCTTTGGCGACGGGGGTGACGGATACTTCAGGCTTTATGCAAGAATTGAAAAGAAAAGGTTATGATGGCCCTATAGCTGTTGAGCCTTGGAATGAAGTAATAAAAAAAATGCCATTGCAAGAAGCTATTCAAACGGTTAAACATTCTTTAGATCAGTGTATAGCACTTTAACAATCGATTGTTTGGTATTCCCCTCTGTCAGCTAATTTTCCATTTAAAGTTTATAACTCACTGAGTTATAAACGAACGTAGCATTAGGTATAAGATTTGCAGGTTGATTGTTGGTTGATTTCGGGGGTCGTTATGGGTATTCGAGTTAGAAGTAAAGATCTCAAATATGCCTACTTAGAGCACTCTACAAATAATCATGCACCTAGATTTATTGGTAAGCCCGATAAAACCACTTTTTATCGATATGAGGTGGAAGAGGTTGTGCCAATGTTGGAAAAGGTGCTTGAATATTTAAAGTCTTCAAAAAAAACTTATAAGCAATTAAGTGACCGTAAATCTTATAAGAAATACTTACATACATTAGAAGACATGATAAGGCAAGACTTGCCACGAAAAAAACAGCGGCGAGAAGAAGTGTTTGATTGGTTGCGTGACAATTTTTCTTGCTCATAATGTAACTGTCAGCATACTAATTATGTAGTCTATTTTTGCTAGCCTCTGACAGATGTTTTTTATCCAAAAATAATATTGAATAACTTTACAATATACACACTGGTTTTTAGTAACTAATTGAAAAACAAAGTTATTTTTTTTGGCATTAAGCTTGCCTCTATTAAATTCAAGGTACTCAACTGATGAATTGTTGTAATTGGTTTGAGTGCTGGTTATTAAGTCAGCTTGTTATTTGATAGATGGAAAGAGGGGTTCACCTAATGGCTGCAGTAGATCACAGAGGATGCGCTATTACCGAATTTTTGATTTCTCGTGGGGGGAACCTTGATTTGCAAGATGGTGGTGGGTTTACACCACTGATGCATGCAGTGTGTAAAAACCGTGTTGATACAGTAAAGCTTCTATTGTCTAAAGGTGCCAATCCGAACTACTGTAATAAAGGTCAATCTATATTAGAGATTGCTGTCAGAAAAGGTAATCGAAAAATAATTAATTTATTACTTGAGAATGGTGCGAATATTAATTTTCAAGATAATAAAGGGGGAACACCGCTTTATCAAGCGATTAGAAACAAGCAAATAGAAATAGTTTGTTTGCTACTTGCAAAAGGAGCAAACCCGTTTACACGCACTTATTTTGGTGGAACAACCTTGATGACGTCGGCCTTTTCAGGGGATAGAGATTTATTTGATTTAATGCTGGCTCAGGGAGTTGACCCTGACCTACAAAATAAACATGGCTGGACGGCACTTATGTTTGCAGCCAGACATGGGTATAAATCTATTGTAGAATCGCTATTAATGCGTGAGGTTAAATCTGACCTTAAAAATTATAAAGGAAAAACAGCAGCAATGTTGGCTAAAGAAGGTGAGCATGAAGCTATTTATAAAGTGATTAAGCGTTATGATAGCAATTGGTTAAGAAAAATTAAATTTATATTTACTAAGCCTGTAGTTGAAGAAGAGTATGATTTCTCTCAAAAAGTACAAACAGTAGAAGCAGAATAACACTAATTTTTGTTGTATTACTAAAGTTGTTTTTATTTTCAAAAAGCAATAGCTTTTAAAAAAATATTTATGCTGAAAATACTGATTTATGCTTGGTTACGTATCGCTTTGATAAGCCAGTTGTATACTGTTTGTGGTAAAAGGTAGCTAAGATAAGCAGCCCAATCGTAGTGTGCATTGTACCATAGTTCAAAATAAGAAGTGTTAGGATCCGATTGAGTTTGGGGAATTGGTGAGTAAGTAATAATTGTTTGGGAAGGGTGGTTGTGTGAAATAATGCCTTTCAGCCTGTGTAAGTGAAGCGCTGTACTTATAACTTGAACTTTTTTCCACTGTTGGTTGGCAATGATTTTTTTTGCATTTTCCCAGTTCGTTTGAGTATCGAAAGAATGCTGCTCGATAAATATAGCAGAAGCAGGTACCCCATGACTAATGAGGTATTGCTGCATTAATTCGGCGCAAGGTTTTATTGCCAAGTGCAGTGTATGATGGGTTAAATTTTCCCATTAAAATAATAGTCGCATCGGCAGGTTCAACTGGCATATGGCGAAACTGGTTATTTACATAAGATAGCCATGAGCCTGTTAGGGTTAAGTCAACAATAACCAACCATAAAATAACCTTGAGTAGTCTATTTTTAACTTTGTTGAAATAATGCATTAGGCTTATATTCATAATAGTTGTATAGTTTTGAAATGATATTAAGTATTGCTTGCTAATACAAAGAAACCGTATAAACATCACTTTATTTCATGCTGCTAATGATGAGAGCTGTATTGTAAGGCATAATACCAATATATGAATACCCATCATGAAGTATGAAAGTAGGCTAATAAAGTTTGCAAAGGAGTGTAACATTAGTGAAACTTATGATTTCAGTGAGATAGCTATTGAATAATATGACATTATCAATCAAAACAATTACTACAGAAAATTTTGCTGCTTTTAAAATGCTTTGGCAGTTTTACGAATATGATAGATCTTACTATTCAAAAGAAGATTTAGAGCCTGATGGGAGCTTTGATATTAATGATAAGATTATTATTGAGTACATCAAATACACCTATCTTCCATAAGTCTTTGTATTCTTGATCATTTCAGAATAGTTCAACTAGGTTACCAGGCAAGCATGAGTCATAGTCAAGTCTTATCATAGCTTCAGAAGAAACAAGAATCGATATACGTTTCATAAAACCTCAATCACACCTGTTAAGCACCTGGATATTGTATGGGATGTTAGTCAACGAGTTCTCACTTGTTTTACTAGAATTTCACTGGCTGTCAAATCTGCAGCCGATCTTTTCAATATTTTAGTTCTTTCTTTTGCTTCTAAAGCTGCGTACATCCCTAAAAGCCATTATAATTGCGCCATTTTCTAGTAACTTGCTGTGAAATAGGCGCGAAAGCCACTATGACTGAATTGACCAAAGAGATTAACAAGCGACGTACATTCGCGATCATATCCCACCCTGACGCGGGTAAGACCACTATTACTGAGAAGCTATTGCTGTTCGGAAATGCTATCCAGATGGCGGGGACTGTTAAGGGCAAGAAGGGCTCTAGGGCAGCTACTTCAGACTGGATGAGCATGGAGCAGCAGCGGGGGATTTCGATTACGACCTCGGTGATGCAGTTTCCTTACAACGAACGAATGGTGAACCTGTTGGATACTCCAGGGCACGAGGATTTCTCTGAGGATACTTATCGTACTCTAACCGCTGTTGATAGCTGTTTGATGGTGATTGATGGTGCGAAAGGGGTTGAGGACAGAACTATCAAGTTGATGGAAGTATGCCGGTTAAGAGATACACCGATTTTTACCTTTATCAATAAGATGGATCGTGAAGTAAGGGATCACATTGAGGTGTTGGATGAAATTGAAGATATCCTAAAAATTCAATGTGCACCTATTACCTGGCCAGTAGGGATGGGTAAAAACTTTAAAGGTATTTATAACCTGTATACTGATACCGTCCATTTATACACCCAAGGGCAGGGGCATACCATTCCTGATGATATCCAAATTAAAGGACTAGACTCTGCTGAAGCCCGTGAAAAGCTGGGGGCTGACTTAGTTGATGAACTATTGGAAGAAATTGAGTTAGTCCGTGGTGCGAGTCATGAATTTGATTTAGAAGACTTTTTAGCAGGCAAGATGACACCTGTATTTTTCGGTACTGCACTGGGTAACTTTGGGGTACGAGAAATGCTGGATTATTTTGTAGATTGGGCGCCTGCACCACAAAATAGGGATACCCAAGACCGTACCGTACCTGCAGATGAAAGTAAGTTTTCTGGGTTTGTATTTAAAATTCAAGCCAATATGGACCCTAAGCATCGGGATAGAATTGCTTTTATGCGGGTGTGTTCGGGTAAATACACCAAAGGGATGAAAATGCGTCATGTACGGATTGGTAAAGATGTCAAAATTGCTGATGCAGTGACGTTTTTAGCAGGTGATCGCTCTCAAGTAGAAGAAGCTGTTTCGGGTGATATCATTGGTTTACATAATCATGGCACCATCCAAATAGGTGATACTTTCACTATGGGTGAAGAAATGCGCTTTACAGGTATTCCTCACTTTGCGCCAGAATTATTTAAGCGAGTGCGTTTAAAAGATCCACTAAAACTAAAACAGTTGCAAAAAGGCTTACAACAGCTGTCGGAAGAAGGGGCTACCCAGTTGTTTATGCCAGTAAATAACAACGATTTAATTTTAGGCGCAGTAGGTGTTCTTCAGTTTGATGTGGTTATGCACCGATTAAAGGAAGAATATAAAGTAGAGTGTATTTATGAACCTATTACCGTGCAGACTGCTCGTTGGGTCGATTGTACTGATGCTAAAAAGCTAGAAGAATTTAAGCGAAAGTGTGCGGATAATTTAGCAATAGATGGTGGTGGTTATTTAACCTACTTAGCGCCAACACGGGTTAACTTATCATTGGCACAAGAGCGTTATCCTGAAGTAGCGTTTAGAGCTACTAGGGAGCACTAATTAAAATTGCGTCAAGGAAGTAAAGCCCTAAAAACTATTTTAGGGCTCTATCAAATAGTAGAATTGCACTACGCAAATATTCTTTTTTAAAAGAATAAGGAAATAAAATGAGTGATCCATATGCTTCACCTAAATCGGATTTAGACAAACCTGTAGAAACCCAAATGGGTAGCCTGGAACAAGGCTTAGCTGGGAATTATCAAATTACCATTGGCGGTATTTTGAAAGAATCTTGGGATTTGGTTAGCGGTGCCAAGTTGCAATTTTTTCTATTTGGTTTGATTTATATTGCTGTGATGTTTCTAGTAACATTTATTAATAAACTAACGGGCTTAGATGGACAGGCCGCGATGGAAGCGGGAGACCTTACAACTGGCTTTATGTTGTCATTTGGTAGTGGTTTTTTAATGATGCCAATTACCATGCCCCTTTATGCGGGTGTAGTTTATATGGGAATACGTAGAGCTGCTGGATTGAGCTTTAGTGTAAGTGATGGGCTGAGCTGTTATAAGCAAGTAATCCCTATTACCATTGTTTCACTACTAAGCGCCATTATTATTTATATCGGCATTATACTGCTAATTATTCCAGGTATTTATTTTACTATAGCTTATATGCTAGGGGTGCCATTGGTTATTGATCGTAAAATGGGTGCTTGGCAAGCGTTGGAAACTTCTCGTAAAGCAATTACTAAGCATTGGTTTACTATTTTTGGTACATTTATTGTGCTTCTACTTATTATAATGGTTAGCATTATACCGCTAGGGATTGGACTGATCTGGACTTTACCATTTGCAGCAATTGTAATAGGCATACTGTATAAAACAGTGTTTGGTATTGAGACTAATCACTAAAAATCGTGACCGGGGTGCTGTAACACCCCTTTATGTCACAGGATATTTACTTCTCTTAAATAATTATCTCAATTCTCTGCTTTGGCAGATTTAGGCACAATTGGTTGTACAGGGGCGGTTAACTCTCTTGTCATCCCTCCTTCAAACTTTAATGTCATTTTAACTTCTTCACCTTGCTTTAACTGGCGTTTAACTCCCATCATCATGACATGGTAACTGCCAGGCTTTAATGTAAGGCTGTTATTGGCTGCTATTTCAATATAAGGTTGGGGCTGCATTTTCAATACCCCATCAACATTAACAATGTTATGTAATTCTATTTTTTTAGCAATATCACTTTGCACTTCAAGCAACTTTAACGGTTTATCAGTGGTATTTTTTAGTTGCATATAAGCTGCTGTATTTTTACTGGCGGGAGGCATTTCTCTGACATAAGAGCCGGAAATTTCTAGCTTATGATCATCACAAGCAAAACTAGGTGCTGCAATAAATAAGCTGCTTAACAGTAAGGCTGAAGAAATAAGCGTTTTCATATAAGTTCCTTTTGCTTGGTTTTCACTAGCATGGTTAGTGCCTGTTTTAAGTTTTCTATCGACGACTGATGAGGTAAGTATTGATTTAATTTTCCAGTTGATGAAATAAGATAGAAATAAGCGGTGTGTTGAATAAAGTCAAATTCACTATTAGGTTGCGGTTGGCGCTTGTATGTTACATGATACGCCTGTGTAACTTGCTTCAGTGTTTGCTGGTTGCTACTTAAACCAATTAGGTTAGGGTGAAAATAGTGTAGATACTCCGCTAGCCGGGTAGGGGTATCAACTGTTGGATCTAAAGTAATGAAAATAGGCTGTAACTGTTGTTGAGTGGTTTTGGGTAACTGTTTGAGTGCCTGAGTTAAAGTACTTAAACCAGTTGGGCATACATCAGGGCAGTTGGTATAACCAAAAAATAATACCACCCCTTTTCCTTTAAAATCTGTCAGACTAATAGGCCCCTGGCTAGATTGTAGGGTAAAATCAGGTGCAAGTTTGCCAAGCGCTAACGAGTTATTTGATGCTGTGGCAGGCTCAGTTGGACTGCAACCAGATAACATGACCAGAGCCAGGCTGACGAACAGTATGGCAAAAGACTTATACTTCATTATTAAGCTCAAATATTAATCGATAGTTACTTTGGGGGGTGACGATAGTTAGCTCAGCTAACCAAACCATTTTGTCACCTAAGGTACAATAGCTTAACCCTGTAGTGCCTGAATAAGTGCCAGGCTGAGGGCTGGAGAGCGTTACGGGCAATAGCCCCATCTCCATATCACGGCCTTTGAACTGAAGTGTAAGCTGTTGGATACTTGGGTTGTCACTATTGACCACTACATTAATTGGCTGGTCATAAGGTAAGTTATTAGGAGTGATGTGTAGTTTCAGATACCCAAGTGGCGACTGCTTACTGATACAGTTATTTTCTAGTGGTGAGCAGAGGATATAATCGGTAACAGGGCTATTTGATGCCAACATAGTGGGTAGATAAAGCAGCAACATGATTAAGCAAGCCAAGAAGATGATGCTTATCATTGCTTTAGGCGGAGAAAGTTTCATTATATACCCTTCTCGAATAACTTTTAGGGCTTGTTATTATCACTAAACTTGTCGTAACAAGTTAGCTCCCTAAAATTCACTCGCTTTGGCTATAGCTACAATATTGCTGATTAACAGATAGGCTGCATATTATAGGGGCTTATAAGGGGCTGGTATAGTGACTCAGTTGCGGCATTTTGCCGCATAACCCAGCGCTACTGGTTAGTAAATGTCAGGGATAAAAGTCTGTTCATCATAGGGGCGGCGCACATATAATTTTTTGGCTTCAGGTTTAGGAAGGGATACTCTCTCTTGAGGTATTTCTTGATAAGGGATCTGGCTAAGAAGGTGAGCAATACAATTGAGCCGGGCACGTTTTTTATCATCTGCATTTACAACATACCAAGGCGCTTGCTTGATATCGGTATAGGCCAGCATTTTATCTTTGGCTTCAGAGTATTGGTGATAACGCCGATGCGACTCTAAATCCATAATGCTCAGCTTCCAACGCTTCAGTGGATTATTGATGCGGGCTTCAAAGCGGCGCTTCTGTTCTGCCTCACTCACTGAAAACCAATACTTGATTAAAGTAATGCCTGAGCGAACCAGCATACGTTCAAATTTGGGGCAAGCATGGCAAAACTCTAGATACTCTGCTTCGGTACAAAATCCCATCACTTTTTCTACACCTGCTCGGTTATACCAGCTACGATCGAACAACACAATTTCACCAGCTGCGGGTAGGTGGGCGACATAGCGTTGAAAATACCATTGGGTTTTTTCCCTTTCGGTGGGGGCTGGTAATGCTGCAACACGACAGACCCGGTGACTCAAACAGTCAGTGATGCGCTGAATTACACCGCCTTTTCCTGCTGCATCCCGGCCTTCAAATATAACGACTATCTTTAAGCCTTTATCCCTAACCCATTCCTGTAGGGTTACTAGCTCAATTTGTAAGTGATGAAGTGCTTTGCGATAACGCTTTTTAATCTTCTTACGTGTTTTTTTGTCATGTGGTGTATGACTATCGATGTTGCGATACAAATAGTGTTTACTGGCAGTGACATTAGTTTGTGGTATGGAAGTGTTCCCCATTGTACTACCTTTAGATTATTGGTATGAATGTTTGCTGCACTAGTGATATCCATTTATACCATAGTTTAGCAGTAGTATTCTTCAGAGAGCTTGGTCCGGTCAATGCTCAACTTTATGGCAAGATGATAAAAAAACTAGCCTTACCAGTAATTATCATTGCTCTATGCTACAGCTTTTGGCTAAGTAAAGATATTCAAGTGATTGCTGCAGGATTGGCTATTTTTTTATATGGAATGATATCGCTTGAAAAAGGCTTTAATACTTTTACTGGTGGTTTAATTGAAAAAATACTGAATGTAGCGACTGATCGGCCGTGGAAAAGCTTTAGCTTTGGTGTGTTGGCGACCACTTTGATGCAGTCTAGCTCTCTGGTATCCGTACTGACTATTTCTTTTTTAAGTTCGGGTTTATTAGGCTTGAGACAAGGGATTGGCATTATTATAGGCGCCAACCTTGGTACAACGACTGGAGCTTGGCTGATAGCTGGGCTTGGTTTAAAAGTCAATATATCTACTTATGCAATGCCAATGTTGGTCTTTGGTCTATTGTTTTTGCTACAAACAAGCAATTATCGAAAAGGCACTGGTTATATTTTGCTGGGTATAGGCTTTATTTTTCTAGGTATTCACTATATTAAGGAAGGATTTGAAGCATTTAGGGAGGGGATTGAATTAACCCAGTATGCTGTTGGGGGAGCAAAGGGATTAATTATCTTTACATTGGTTGGTGTTATTGCAACAGTAATAATGCAATCAAGTCATGCTACTTTGCTACTTATTATTACTGCACTTTCTTCAGCACAAGTTAACTATGAGAATGCTCTAGCAATCGCCATAGGCGCTAATATAGGTACTACAATAACAGCTATTTTAGGTGCAATGGGAGCTAATGTGCAGGGTAAACGTTTGGCATTGGCTCACGTTATTTTTAACTTACTTACTGGCATAGTGACACTACTATTGATCAAGCAAGTTATGTATTGTACTGACTTGTTTGCTAATTGGTTAACAATCAGTAGTGATGATTATACGTTAAGGTTAGCGTTGTTCCATACTTTATTTAATTTATTAGGTGTATTATTACTATTACCCTTTGTGACTGTTTTTGCAAAACAATTAGTTAAGTGGCTGCCTGAAAAGGCTTCTGTTGCTGTAGATTTAACGAGTAAATCAGCACTCCCTGTTGTTAGAGCCTATTATTTGAATCCTGCTTCTGTTCGATATGCTGACAGTGCAATTAGTGCACTACGAAAGGAGTCACTAGGTTTGTTTAATAGTACCTTTGAAGTCATTTGTTATGCAATTCAGATAACAAGCACAGATATTAAATCAAGCCAAAGCCTGGCCAAAATAATCAAAAGGTCTCCTGTTCGTTTGCAGCAATGGACTGTGGACCATGTATATAAGCATTTTTTGAAAGGTATTTACTCAGATATTATTCGTTTTGTGGGTGATAGCCGCCGTTATATGACTACTGAACAGGGTAATCAAGCGATAGCCTTAATGCTGGCTAACAGACATTTAATTGATGCAGTAAAAGACGTAAAACACCTGTCAAAAAATCTGATTATTTATGGGCAATCAGCAAATAAGGCTGTTCGTGAAGAATACGATATGCTAAGGCTTCGGGTAGCTGAAGTATTGCGTTTGATTAATCAAAACTTTGAGCTAGAAGCTAGCCGTATGTTTTTAAGCCAGTCAGAAATGATTAAATTAGAAATAGAAAAGCAAGATATAGCGTATAATGGTGTTTTAGAAGAGTTAATTCGTAACGAAGCGATTGATCCATTTATAGCCAGCTCGCTGCTAAATGATAATAGCTATGTATATGATATTTGTCGGCATCTAGTGGAAGGGGCTGTGGTTGCAATGAGTCAGGGGGCTGAAGAGTTGATCATACTGAAGCAAGAAATTGAATTAGACCGCTCTGAGCTGCAAGAAATTTTAAAAGGGTCATCGCTATGAGGCTGAGATTAGCAATATGAAGCGTAAAGCTAAGCGATGGCTTGCTAAGGTGAAAGCGTTTTTAGCTAGCCCCCCTCATGAGCAGGTTGAACAATACCACTCTATAAAAAAAGTGTTAAAAAAGCTAAAAGAGCAACAGAAGCAGCTAAAAGCAAAACTGGCAGAGGAAACCAACCTGAAGAGAAGAGAAGCGCTAGAGGAAGAGCTTGAAATTATCAAAAAACAGCGCCATAAAGCTATTGATGAACTGAAATTATTGAAAGATAGATGTTGAACAACAAAGTTGACACTTATTTTGATAGCCATTGTCATCTTGATTTTAAAGAATTTGACCATAATCGGTCACAGATACTGGCTAATTGCTTGCGCCTGCGAGTGAACTCTATATTTATTCCCGGTGTCAGTGAAGCCGGTTGGCAACGTCAGTTAGCCGTCATTGAGAAGCAAATAACTGACGTATCGTTATATTATGGTTTTGGTCTACACCCATACTTTCTTAATGAACATGGCTCAAAAGCGTTGGTGGGTTTAGAGACTGTGCTGGCAACACATCAGCCTATAGCGGTTGGTGAGATAGGTTTAGACTTTATGCTCGATGAAGCTGGTTTTGATAAGCAGTATCAGCTATTACAGAAACAGTTAGTTATCGCAAAAATAGCGCAGCTACCTGTTGTCCTGCATATAAGAAAAGCCTATGACCAAGTGTTAAAGTTGCTCAGACAGTTAAAGTTGAAAGAAGGTGGGATTGTTCATGCCTTTGCCGGTAGTGAGCAGCAAGCAGAGCGTTTTATTGAGCTGGGCTTTAAGTTAGGGTTTGGAGGAGCTGTAACTTACACAAGGGCTAATAAGCTGCGAAAGCTGGCTACTAGACTGCCCCTTGAAAATATTGTACTTGAGACCGATGCACCTGATATGTTGCCTAGCTTTGTAAGGGCTGGCTGTAATTCACCTGAAAACATCCCTAAAATCGCTGAAATAATAGCA
This sequence comes from Spartinivicinus poritis, assembly GCF_028858535.1. Lineage (NCBI taxonomy): Bacteria > Pseudomonadati > Pseudomonadota > Gammaproteobacteria > Oceanospirillales > Zooshikellaceae > Spartinivicinus > Spartinivicinus poritis. Next base: position 117,571 of record NZ_JAPMOU010000016.1, on the reverse strand, counting down.
GGCTTAAGGGAAATAGAAACTGACATACTCACCAAGCAGACGACTCTAAATACAAAACAAGTGTTTAATATTAAGTAAAATAGCTTAGTTTTAATTATGCATATTATGTCTGTTGATTCCCTACAAGCAGGGAGCTAATTTACTTTCCTACTAAGTTTTTTTCTTCTTTTGCTAACTTATATGCTAAAAAATATGCATAGGGTAAAGACAGAATACCAACAACGTTGTCTATTTCTGACTTCACATACCTGGCAGCGAGCTTAGGCTTGCTATTCATACGCTAACTCCTATTATCACACAGGCACTTAATAAAAAAACAAGTAATCGGCTTAATAAATTAGCCTATTTTTAGTTGTTATATTGTAATAATATGACAAGTTTGCTTGGTTGTATTTCCTCTTTCATTATCTAGCTGATATTCTAATTATATTGGTAATTATAGTATTTATGTTGTTAACAGCAAAACATAAGTGGTATTTTAATCGTGTTGAATTATTTAACAGCTGGTTAAAGTGCTGATTGGCAATTAATTATTACTATACGATACAAAAGAAAAGCTTTTTAGTCTGAAAAGCTTTCAAAACTTGATAAGTTAAAGAAAACAGTTTTTGGCTTACTTACCACCAAGTAAAACTTTTTCTTCTTGGCGAATTTTATAAAGTAAGTACACTGCATAAGGCATTGAGAGAATACCCAACATGTTTTCTAGCTCAGATTTGATGTAGTTCATATAGTTTTCTCCACTCAGATCAAGCTTTGCTAGCATAGTCGATATCCTTCTCTGTTTAACTCCATTAACTAAACACCTTCTACCTTATTTGACCTAAGAGTAAGCGATTAGTTTTTACTTACAAACCGTTTGATAATATTTGTGCTCTAGGTAGTTAAACAGTGAGGTACTCGCTGACTAGGTACTCACCATAAAAGCTAGTAATGATCAAGCCTTAGAACAAAGTTGCTACTATAGCAAATAGAAATGGTTCTTATTTGCTTCTTGGTGATATTATTTCCTAGGTGGGGAAGTGGTAAAGTTTATAGGCGTTAGTCACAGGAAGGGAGCTAAGAAGCCTTTTCAGCTCATGGTTGAGCTGTTTTTACAAGTTTCAGTAGTAAGGGGAAAGAATACATATAAAGTCGCTCTATATTGGTCTCGACCTTCGTTGTGATTTTTAGCGAAGGTTTTGAGGAGTAAAAAAAGATAGTATAGGGGGAGCTTAATTAGCATAGCTAGTAAGTATAAACATTAATGATCAATCTTAGTTGGAAGTATACCGTTTCAATTCAAAATACTTCACTGGGTTACAGTGATTTTTTTGTAGTTATAGATTGCTGAGAAATAAAACAAGTTTATATTGAGTAATTTTGAGTTTTGGTCCATTAAAATAGCAATGTTGTACTGGATTATTGTTACTTTATAAAAAATTGAATATTGTCGCTTTGGTTTGCTTTGTAAAGCATATAATTTTAGGATAAGCCAGTTGATAAACTATAAAATAACAAGAGAACAAACATTGAATAAATATAACCAGCTTGAACAAACTGTTGGTCAAAAAGCTTATTTGGATGATTATACTTTTAATTGGCAGTTAGCTTTCCCAAAGTATTGGGGGATTTGGCTACTAATGGGCGTGTTGTGGTTACTAGCAAAACTTCCCTTATCTTGGTTGGACAGAATTGGTCGGCTGTTAGGGCGTTTGTTGTACAAAGTAGGGGGCAGGCGTCTTAATATTGCTCGGAAAAACTTGGAGCTTTGTTTTCCCGGTTTAACATCGCAACAGCGGGAGTCGTTATTAAAGAGTCATCTTAAAGCGGTTGGGTTTGCAGTGATCGAGCCAGGCTTAGCCTGGTGGAGCAGCGAAGAAAAGATTAAGCAGCTTTGTACTATCGATGGTGTAGATAAAATAAAGCAGCTGCTTGACCAGGGGCAAGGCATCTTGTTATGTGGCTTGCATATGACCTCGGTAGAAATGGTTGCTAGAGCATTAGGTCTGCAAGTTCCATATAATTTACTGTATCGTGTTCATGATAACCCTGTTTATGAATATGTAAGTGGTAAGTGTCGACAAAAATATCAAGCGAGGTTTATTCCTAGAAAACAAGTTAAGGATCTTTTGTATTTCTTACAGAAGGGGGAGTTGGGTGTTATTTTGCCTGATAATGATATGGGGTTAAAACGTAGCATTTTTGTGCCCTTTTTTGGAGTACCAGCAGCTACAATTACTAGTCCAACAGACTTTGCAAAACAAACAGGTGCTAAAGTAGCAATGATTTTTTATTGTCGCGACGAACAAGGACGTTATCATATAAAATGCACCGCTCCTCTGAATAGCTTTCCCTCTGGAGACCCTGTGGCAGATACTGCAAGAATTAATAGTTTAATTGAGGGGTATATTAAACAGCACCCAGAGCAATATCTTTGGTTGCATCGGCGATTTAAAAACAGGCCAGTAGGTGAAGCTAAAATTTACTAATTGATCACCATTTTGGATATAACAGTATTAGCTTAGTATTATTGGTACTACAGCCTTTAAACAAGTATGGGAACTGATTTATACTCTTCACAAATGATTTTTATAAACACCATGCTATTTAGCTTTGTTGCCGTCGATGAGCTCTATGGGTGGTGTGAATGCAGTTAATTTTTACACCTAGAAATGATTCATGATGGTGGTATAGCTTATGAAAAGCGTTAATTTAAAATACATGGGAGTAGTAGCGCTGTGTCTTCTGTTAACGGCCTGTGTTGGCATTCCTTTGTTGCTGAAAACAGATCAGTATTGTAAGGCTGAGGTATGTAATGATGTAGCGGAGGCTAAGCCTTATCCCAAACTGGAGTTTTTGGAACAAACAGATATAGTCAAAACACCAGTCTTTAAATTACAAGTGCCAACCAATGGCACAATTCATAAGTCAACTCTAACGAGAAAGCAAATAGTTTATCAAAACCATATTGGATTGTTGATTGAACAGATAGAAGAAAAAGATTTTATGCTTGATATTCCAAAAGCTTTTTCTAAAAGTCAGTTCAAAGTGAGTGATTATCCTGCCATTATGTTTTTAAATACAGTGCAACATCCAGAACCTACAGATTATTATGATAGGTATATTTGGCGCTTGGCATTAATCAATAAGGGAAATTATTTTAGTTCAGGTCGCTTTTATATAAGTAAAATAAACGGTTTTAATTTATATCATGCCGAGGTTCAGGTTGGGCCGATTACTGATATGGTGTTTGCAACGGTAAAAGATACGCCAGATGTGTTATTAAAAATTTATAATTATGGCTTAGATAGAGAAGTGTTTAATAAAATATTAGCAAGTATTGTATCTACCAATGGGAGAAGTCGCTTTTAAAGAGGGTATTTTAGGCTCGAGAAAAGGAAATATAGTTAAAAAATAGGGGGAGTTATTGCGGTCGTAGAACAAGTTATCAGCCACCTCATTAGCATTGCAGCATTCAGTTCGCTGCGGTTTACAATGATGACTATAGAGATGGCTGTATTGTTCGGCCTAATTTTAAACTATTTTATATAGTATAGATTTTAAACGGCTTTAGGGCGTTGATAGACTACTTTTCGGCTTTGATCTTTTAGCTCAAGGCCGTTAGCAAGTTCGCTGGTTGCTTCACAATAAGCAAGACCAGTTAGGTGGCGCACAGTGGACTTTGCAGACTCGAACCATTCCATGGGAAAAGAAACTTCTACTTCATTAAACTGATTAAAATCAATGCCCTTTTTATCTTCAACTAAAAAGCAAAACAATGGACATTCATCAATCTTGTTTTTTAGACCTTGGGCTTCAAGACCATAAACCAAATTTCGAAAGGCGGGGTCTACCTGTTCTACATTGCTTCTGACTATAGTAGCGTTTTGGTTAGCGAGGCCCAATTTAGCGTCTCTTAAATTTAGTGCGCGTATACAAACGTATTTTCTCATTTAGTTCTCACTTCAGTATTTATATTCAATAATTCATTTCTGTCAGTAGTTAGCATAAATAAAAGGACAAATTGCGACATTTCATAAATATACCCGTAACGGGTATGGAATATCTTAAACCAAGATGGCACTCAGTTAGGAAAAGCTGTTGCTAAACTCTGAGCTTAAGTGCTCTTTGCTATAGCCATAGTGCCAACTTGTTCTGGCTAAGTCTCATTGACTTTTGAACCAGTAGGATAGTCTTTAGTTTTTTGAAATGTCTTAATCAGTTTTAATCGTATTGGGCTCTTACTAAGCTATTCTTTTCAGTTACGTTGCTCGCTTTGCTTGCCAATTACATTTACACACAAAATTCACTTGCAAAGCATCACCCTGGCAGGGCCCTTACTGCTTGGCAAGTAAATGAATGCAAAAAAAGCCCAATACCAACAAACATGGGCTGTTTCCTTTTATTAAATACTACCACCGCCTCGACCGTTGAAAGTACGCTGGGTACTTTAAAGGAACGGAAATTTAGATGCATTAATTGGTCGAGACTAAAGACACTTTCTGAAATACTACCTCAATACGTTGCATATGCCAAGTAATTGGCTTTGATCTATTTGTTTGTAAATTAATAACAGCCTGCTTGTAGGTAGTTGAAGAGGTGTTTTAAGCTGTTTGAACCAGGTTCATTGTTTTGCAAATAGAGTGTCATTAGTAAGCAAAGCCTTTATTATCATCTCTATGCTCTATGAAATATGTTTGTTTTATAGACAATTTGTATGATAACTAGCTAGTGTGTGGTTATTTAAGGACTGTTTTTTTATGGTTGAATAAACGCTATACAGTTTGATGTTGCTTACTTCTGCTTCTCAATGAGCCTGCCAAACGCTGCTAAGCTAAAGTCTTGAGCTAGAAAGGGTGCTAGTTTATTTCTTGATCCATTTTCCATTTGTAGATTGAACATATTGGCCTGTAGGTGTTTTGGCGATGGCCTTTTGTCCGGCTAGTTGACTCACGGCTTCAAGTGAGATGCCATTTTGAGTGGCGAGTTGCTTATATTTAGCTTTTCTTTTTGCGTTAATTTGCCTAACGATTTGCTGGGCTTCAGGATGGCTCTTTATAAGGCCGAGGTAGCCATTTTGCTGTTCGCCAATGAGCCCCTGTTGTTTGGCTTCTTTTAAGTCCAGAGACCAGCTGAAAGGGGAGAATAATACAGCTAGTAGTGTACATAGCAGCAGAGGTTGTTTAATTTTTATTTTATCCATGGTGGCTCCTAAAATAGCTCGCTGTCATCACTGAACACTTTATCAAGTTCTTTATCCAGCTTAACTTTAATCTCATGCTCAATTTTTACATTTAGGTTGATGGTAATTGGTTTCTCTGGCGCTGTTACCTGTACTTTTGGAGTACAAGCCGTTAACAGCAGGACTAAGCCTGGAAGATACCTAAGCTTTATTTGCATAATCAGTCCCTGGAAGGTCGTTGGAGTTTCTTTGTAACATTTTCGCCAATATATTGACCTAATTGAATGCTTTTAATCAACAAATAGATATTTTCTTCCTGTTTATAATTAAAGTGTATGCGTTTTCCCTGGTAAAAGTCAGGGTTTTTTCCTGCAAGGCTTACAGATAGTACTAAATCACCATTAGGCGCGAGCTCAACATCGCTTTCAAGGCGGTCATACTGAAAATTTGCTAGGGCCGATAGGGCTAGCTTTAAGTTTTCATTTGAAGCCGATAAGCTTTCGGTGAGAGCAGGTTGCTTCACTTTAATCCAGCCACTTCCTGTTGCTTGCAGTGTGCCATTGTGGATGCTGGGTTTATTTTTAACAATTTTGACTGGTAACTTGCCGCTAATTATACCTGCTGCTGTAACTGCGGGTTGTTGTTCTAGAGCAACTAACTTAGCTAAATCAATCGCTTTTACTGATATTGCTATTTGTTGGTTTGAAAAAGGTATCACGTTGAGATTAGGGGCTGTAATGGTACCGCCAAGTAAACTGGCTTTAAGTTGTTTTAGTTGGATTTTAGGTTGGGTTGGCTGGTTCAGATCACTACTAAACCTAAGTTGTGTAGATATGGCTTCAATAGGAATGCCTATATCGATAAGCTCTACTTTAAGGGAGTTTGGGTGTGACTTACTAGAAGTTATATGGTTATTTTTTACTCGAAACTGTAACTCTCCATTAATGTTATTTACGTTGTTTTTTTCATACAGCAGGTTGAATTGATTTATTTTGGATAGCATTTTGCCTGATATTAACAGAGGATTAAATAGGACTGTACCTGAGAAGTGGCTGTCAAACTGTCCGCTTTGGATTGATAACGGCGTTGGCCAGTTAGGCATCATAGGGGCTAGATAGTTGGCTAGCTGGGCTGCATCACTGACGTTTAATTGCCAGCTTATCGCTGCTTGTTGTTTACTCAGTTGCCATTGTAACTGTTTAGTGAGTGTAGCGATTTGGCCAATTTGCCAGTTACCTTGATATTCAGTGAGTTGATTTATAATTTTTACTTGGTGCTGACTAGTTATCTTTTGGCTTATTGGTTGGCTAAACAGCGTTGGCTGCTTTAATGTTAGATCAAAAAGTGTAGACAATTTAAAGCTGCTGTAAGGTTTATTTAAGTCAGTTATATCAGCTGATAATTGTTTAATTAGCAGCTGCACCGCATTTGCTGCATAAGGCTCAAACTCTGCTGTAGTAAGTGAGGCTGTGGCACTGTCTGTTAGTTGGAAGCTAATGCTGTTAGCTGATAGTTGTAAATAGCCGTTAAGCTGACTGCTAAATTCATTAATGCTTTCAGCAGCAGGTGCTAACTGGCCATGTAGTTTAGAGTAGATATGCCATAGGGTGAGCTTATTAGCACTTTCTAGTTGGCTAATCAATTGCAGCTGGTATTGAGGATGAGTCAAGTTTGTATGACACTCTCCTGTTAGATTGGCTTGCTGTTGATTAAATTGATAGATAATTTCCAATGGTGATTGGCAGGAAAATGTAACCCTTTTGGGGTGGGGAAATAGGTGCTTAGCGGCATTGTTTGCTTGGTTAGTTTGAATATTAAGGGCTGGGTTGTGGGGATTTGTTGAGGGGTTATTCCAGTGAATGTGAGGAGTTAATTGAGCTGTGAAAGTGCCTTGCTGTTGCTGCCAGTTAGCTTCAATTGTAATTTCACCCATTGTCGAAGCTGCTTGATATTGTATTGTACCATTGCCACTGATTTGTTTTAGTTTGTTTTTGTTTAAGAAATCTCCAGGAAGAAAGGCGTCAGGTAAATTGAGCTTTAAATTTGCCTCTAGTTGACTGCTGTCTGGTGTCACAAAGGTTAATGGCTTGCTTAAGTTCAGTAGTGGCGTTAATGCAGCAGGAATAACGCTGACTTTACTGATTAGTTGATTATTATCAGTTTGCCACTGGGTATTTATGTTAAGAAAAGTTTGTTTGTTATGTGTTAAATGTAACTTGAGGCGTGGGCCTGCTTGATTTTGTTCTAAATAACTAAATAATGATACTGTGGGATGTTGTAGACTATTAATTTTGAAGTTACTAATTTTCCAGCTAATAGGAATGCCAAGCAGCTTATTGATAGACCAGGAGTTAGCAGGCGTATCCTTAGAAGTGGTTGACTTTAGTGCTTTCAACTGTTCTAGCTGAAGAGTGCTGTTATTCATTGCAACCACTATTTCCACGGGCAGTTGGCTAGCTAGTAAAAGGTGTAACGATAGTGTGAGCTGTTCAACTTGAATTAATGGCTGATTAGCAGGATTGTTAGCGCTTACTAAGTTAAGGCTTTTGATGTCTAGCTGAAAAGGCCAATGAGTAGTAACTTTCTGACTGTGGGCGTGTAAACCATAAGGGGCAATAAAATAGTTGGTCAACCTTTCTAGCCAGATAGGTGCTGTTAACCAAGTAGTTAAAATCAGGCTGAGTATTAAAGCTAACAGAATTAACAACCATTTAATGGTTTTTAGTATCATCTATTAATGTTACCTGTCCTTAATAGCAGAAGATACTTCGATAGTCGTTATTGCATGGTGTAAGTCTAGGCTGAATCGGCTAATCGAATCGATTGCTTCTGGTATTTTAGTCAGTAATAGTAAACAAAATTTAGTAAAATCCCCTAAATTATTTTCTTGGCATACTTCTTCAGCTATCGTTTGATCGGCAAAAAAACCTAAGATAAAAACAGCTGTACTAAATTCCCGATGATTCTCTGCTGGTAAAAAACTTTGCCAAAGTTCATAGGTTAATAAATATCCTCTCATAAACCCAAGGCTCCATTGGTGAAACGGCGAGGAAGGTAAAAAGTTACTAATGGAGCTGACTTCAGGAATACAGGTAATCGGGAGTTGATAGGTTAAGCCTAGTACTTGTTGTTGGGTATGGCTAAATAAATCATCTAGAACGCCAATTAGTTGGCAGCATACTGAAGAGGTTACTTGTAACTGGACTTTTGGAAGTACTTGATGTTGCCAGCTATTGCCGATATGGCTGTCAGGGCAGCAACTAATAGCGAATATAAAGCCTTCCAGTTGTGATTGACTCATACAGCCCTCATGTTGAGATAAGTACTTTGCTAACTGATCTTGCTGGTGTGAAAGATGGGCTGATGATTTCTTTTTGTTGAAAGGCATAAACAGTAGTGGTACTCAACGGGCCGGTAATTGTCGTAGGGTTGTGGTTAAGGCTCGGGTTATCAAGGGTGTTTGATAGACCGTATTCTAATATAAATATAACAATATAATCTATATTGTGTGCAAAGTGTTTGAACTGAAGAGATAAGTTTATGTGTTGGTTAATAAGACAGCAGTATTGGAGTTAGTCTTAATAAGTCTATTGTTGTAAATAGTGCAAATAAAGTTGTTGCGCTTTGTGAATAACGGCAAGAAATTGACTGATAATTCAAAAAAATGTCATCTAGTGCCTAATAGTAATTATCAATCCTATGTAATAACAAACAAATATACAACAGAGGTTGGCTGTTCTCTGATAAACTGCTAATTATTTATATATTTCAGAAGGTAATTACTTAGCAAGCAATTGTAATAGATTCTATCTTGTTGATTAATAAGCCATTTTATGTTAGCAGGGATTATTGTGAGGGTTTACCCTATTTGTTCGTGTATGTTGGCTGTGTTATTGCTAAGAAAATAGGGAAAAAAGATCTTATTCTTATTAAGGAGGTTTACTAATGAAGCGACTACAAGCAGATTATCTTGATCCAAATAAAATAGGTGTAGTCGAATATCAGCCAATCGATACACAGCAAGTAGCGGGAGCGGCAGGCTTTCATAAAATTCGTCGTACTATGCAGAGTTTTAGGCGGCGTTTAGTAAAAAGCCAGGAAGTGTTGCTGAGATCTCACTGATATGACTATGCAATTGATAAGGCTATCATTGCTTGTGATGCGTTAGAGTGGTCTGTTAATGGTGTGAATTCGTTAAGAGATCACTAATCAAATTAGCTTGCTATGCTTTTCTCCCTTTTTTGTCTCGATACGGTTTATGTGTCGACCGTATTCCTTTCAATATTTTTGTCGCCAAACCCTTTCCAGAGAGCTTTTAGCTATATTAGTCTAGTGACTATATTTGAATTGTCTTACCAAAGTGATTGAGTAAAACATCAATTTATGAGTTTTCCTTGATTGTGGTTGTATTGGTATTTATAAAAAGCTGTTTTTTTAGAAATACCCTGAGTGATGTAAACACAAAATTAATTTCTATATTATTAGTTTTTTGGTTGGTAGCTTAAAGCTATATTATTTTTCTGCTTAAAGCTAAAAATACTCAATGAGTATTCTCTTGTTAATAGTAAGCACACTATACTTTATCAGGTAAAAGATAAAGTTGAAAAAGTTGTATGGATATAAGTAAAAGTACTTTTAGCTGACTATTTTTAATTGTGCCAAAAGGGAAAATATACCTTATGTGAGGGTATAGCTAAAAAGAGTGTTAAGTAAGGCTATTTATAATTAGTTGGATTGTGATACTAGGTAGTTATTTTGTTGATCACTATTTATAAATGCGTTTTTCCACTCTAAGCGAGATATCATGGAGGATAACTGTGAAAATACTTAATCAAAAAAAGCTTGTTAGTGCAGTATCGTTAGGTGTTATTGGTTTTGCAGCGTTGTTTCAGGCTGAGGCAAGCCAGCAGATCGATAATAACTTTTTTAATCCCTCTCCAATAATAATTGCAGATCGCATAGCAACACAGTTGGATGTAATGTCTGACAGTAGTGTATTGAATGGTGGTAGATTGGTTATAACCGAGCCTAATGCCAGCTTTATTAAAGTTCACTTCAAGTATTTTAATATTCCTGATGGTAGTTATGTAACAGTCTCTAATTTAGAAGGTACAGAGGTTTATCACTATAGCAATAATCATCGCGACAGTTTTACTTTTGATTCTGAGGCTGGTGAGGATGGGGAAAACGCATGGGCTAGTATGTCAGTTAATGGAGATACGGCAATTGTTGAATTTCATAGTAGTGATCAAAATAAATGGAATGAGCAGGAGCATAAGTTAATTATTGGTTCCTATTTAAAAGGGTTTCCAAAAGCAGTAATTGAATCGTTGATTGATAGCACATTTTCAACCTGTGGTACTAATCAACGGAAAGATGCTGTTTGTTATAAAGATACTTTTCCTGTTGAGTTTGAGCGCACCCGGCCAGTAGCTAGGTTGGTGATGAGTGGCTCGTTGTGTACAGCTTGGCGGGTAGGCTCAGATAACAGGGTATTTACTAATAATCATTGCATGGGTACACAAAGTAAAGTGGCGGCATCTGAAGTTTGGTTTAATTATCAGCGAACAAGTTGTGGTGGGGGTAGTATGGCAACCACTACGAAAGTGTCAGGAAAGCAAATGCTGAAAACTGATTATACTCTTGATTATACCTTGTTCACGGTTGATAACTTCAACGCAGTAAAAAGCTTTGGTTATTACGGTTTGGATATTAGTGAGCCGGTCAATCAAGAAAGAATTTATATTGCTCAGCATGGCTCAGGTAACCCTAAGGAGCTGGCAATAGAGAGTGATAAAAATACGGGTAATCGTTGTCGAGTAGATGTCCCTTCAGCTAATGGTCGAGGGCAGGGGACCGATTTGGGGTATTTATGCGATACCATTGGTGGTAGTTCAGGGTCACCTGTATTAGCAGCAGACACGAATAAAGCAATTGGTTTGCATCATTATGGCGGTTGTCCTAATCAAGGGGTAAAAATCAGTAAAATCTGGCCACAGGTTTCTCAGTATTTTGGTGGTAAGGTACCCGATGGTGATAATGGCGGACCCACTAAAAAACCACCGGTTGCAGGGTTTAACTATCAAGTTACTGGGCTAACGGTTAAGTTTGTCAGTACCAGTAAAGACTCTGATGGCAATATCACTGGTTACAAATGGAATTTTGGTGATGGTAATACTTCAGCTGCAGCAAATCCTACTCATAAATATGCTAAGGCAGGAACCTATACAGCAACCTTAGCAGTGACTGATAATGATGGGTTAACGGATCAAGCGCAAAAGCAAGTAACAGTATCCGACAGTAGCGGTGTAGGTGTATTAATTAAAGGCAAGCCTGTTACTAATTTGGGGGCTAATAAAGGCCAGTGGAAATACTACAAAATTACTGTACCTGCAGGTGCTAAGAATTTAGTTATTAAAACTGCTGGCGGTACAGGTGATGGCGATTTGTATGTTAATGCAGGCAGTAAGCCCACCTTGTCTAAATACACTTGTCGTCCATATTACTATGGTAATAATGAAACCTGTAAAGTCAGTGCTGTAAGCAAGCAAACAGTTTACTTTATAGGAATTCATGCCTATGCAAATTATAACGGGGTCACATTGACGGCAGATTATCAAGAAAATACTTTTGATGAGTTAAATTATGATTTAACCGACGAAAGTGTTTTTATTGAGTTTGGAGAAGGAGCAAAAAAATAATTTATTAAAAATGGCTGGGGTGGCAGGATTCGAACCTGCGCATGACGGGATCAAAACCCGTTGCCTTACCGCTTGGCGACACCCCATCAGGAAAATTAAAGGAGTCTAGTGACTCCTTTAAAAACTGGTAGCTACGAGTGGATTTGAACCACTGACCCCAGCATTATGAATGCTGTGCTCTAACCAACTGAGCTACGTAGCCAGGAAGTGCGGCGTATTTTCAGGATTTAGTGCTTTGTTGTCAACCCTTTACCCTGAAAATTTTATACATTAAAACGGAAGTGAATAACATCGCCATCAGCAACGATGTAATCTTTCCCTTCTAAACGCCATTTACCTGCCTCTTTGGCACCTTGTTCACCATTGCATGAAACAAAGTCGTTATAGCTAATAACTTCGGCACGAATAAAGCCTTTTTCAAAGTCTGTGTGGATTACTCCAGCTGACTGTGGGGCTGTAGCGCCCACCTTGGTTGTCCAGGCTCTGACTTCTTTAACGCCGGCAGTAAAATACGTTTGTAAGCCTAAAAGCTGATAACCTGCTCGAATAACCCGATCAAGGCCTGCTTCAGTCATACCAAGATCAGCTAAAAATTCGGCCTTTTCTTCATCTTCTAGTTCGGCAATTTCAGCTTCAAGCTTGTTACAAATTGGAACGACTACGGCATTCTCGTTAGCTGCAATCGATTTAACTGTGTCTAAGTGGGGGTTATCCTCAAAACCATCTTCATCCACATTGGCAATGTACATGACTGGTTTGGTGGTGAGTAGATGAAACTGCTTAATTTCAGCCTTTTCATCATCAGTTAGCTCCATTGAGCGCACTGGATGACCTTCATTTAAATGAGGTACTAGTTTTTCTAGCAAAGCTTTTTGTTTGACCGCTTCTTTGTCGCCACTTTTGGCTACGCGTGAAACTCGCTGCAACTGTTTTTCAACGCTTTCGAGGTCTGCCAGGGCTAGCTCAGTATTAATAACATCAATATCGGCTGCAGGATTTACCTGGCTACTGACATGGACCACATTGCTATCTTCAAAGCAGCGAACTACATGAGCAATTGCATCAGTCTCACGAATATTCGCAAGAAACTGATTACCTAAGCCTTCGCCTTTAGAAGCCCCTTCGACTAATCCAGCAATATCTACAAACTCCATGGTAGTCGCGACTACTTTCTGTGGATTGACGATAGCAGCTAGTTTATCGAGGCGTGGATCGGGCATAGGTACCACACCAGCGTTTGGCTCAATGGTGCAAAAAGGAAAGTTTTCTGCGCCGATTCCTGCTTTGGTTAATGCATTAAATAGAGTGGATTTGCCAACATTAGGCAAGCCAACAATACCGCACTTGAAACCCATAATGTGTAAACCTGTTTGTTTTTTAGCTGGCTTTAAACGAGTGCAATTGTTGTACGGCTGAGGACCAGGTGCCAGTTAAGGCTTCAGGAATAGTTTCTATTGCCGTATTAATAGCATCGTCGATAAGTTGCTGATCTGCCTGAGGAGGTTTGCTAAGCACATAGTTAACCACTTGTTTGCTATGACCAGGATGGCCAATACCAATACGCAAGCGGGCAAAATCACGACAATTACCAAGTTTTGCAATGATATCTCTCAGACCGTTATGGCCACCATGGCCTCCGCCTTGCTTATAGCGTGCTGTGCCAGGAGGTATATCAAGCTCGTCGTGGGCAACCAGAATGGCTTGGGGAGGGATTTTATAAAAGTTGGCCAGTGCTCCAACCGCTTGGCCGCTGAGATTCATATAAGTGGTTGGAATCAATAATCGAATAGCTTGCCCGGCAATAGTTACCTGTCCCAGCTCCCCTGAAAATTTTTTGTCAGAACGGAGGCTGGTGCCATATCGGCGTGCTAGCATTTCAACAAACATTGCCCCTGCATTGTGCCGAGTATCTTCATACTCAGCACCAGGGTTGCCCAATCCAACAACCAGTTGGATGGGCTCACTTTGTGTTGCTTTCGCCACGGCTTATGCTTCGCTTTCGCCTTCTTCGGCTTCTTCGTCAGCACCACCACGAGTAGTGTGAACGTTAGCAATGGCTAAGTCATGGTTTTCACCATGAGCCAGCTCAACGAGCTCTACACCTTTAGGCAGTTTGATGTCAGATAAGTGAAGGATCTGGCCTAAGTCTACATCAGTCATGTCAACTTCAATGAACTCTGGCAAGTCAGCAGGTAAGCAGCGTACTTCAACTTCAATTGTGTTGTGAGTAATAGCTCCGCCTTTCTTAACACCGGCACACTTGTCTTCATTGATAAAATGTAAAGGGACGTGAGTGGTTAGCTTGTGATCAGCGGTAACACGTAAGAAGTCTGCGTGTAAAATCACGTCTTTTGATGGGTGGCGCTGAAGGTCTTTTAAGATAACTTCTTGCTTCTCACCGGCAACATCAAGGGTCAGAATGTGAGAGTAGAAAGCTTCATTCTCAAGCGCTTTTAAAATGTCTTTTTGCAGAATAGTAATGCTTTCTGGTGCCTTTTCTGCACCGTAAATAACAGCTGGAGTTTTGCCAGCTTCACGACGTAGGCGGCGGCTCGCACCTTTCCCTATGTCGGAGCGTTTTTCTACAACTAAAGTAAATTCGTTAGACATGTGAATCTCCTAATAAACCAATAACTACTTTGCGACCAAGTAGGTAAGGGTTGTGGTTGAAAAAACTGCTTATATCAAGCAGGCGCGGATCATAGCGCATTTTTTAGCTACTGTCTGCAAAGACAAGTTAAGCAGTTATAAAAAAACGGTCAAAGTGACCGTTTTTTAGTGTCTATCTTTCTGGAGGAAGCCTAACGAAAGATGGCGCTGATTGACTCTTCGTTAGAGATCCGCCGTACTGACTCGGCTATCAATGGTGCCATATCCAACTGACGAATTTTAGTGCAGTTTCTGCTAGCGTCACTTAAAGGAATGGTGTTGGTAACAACCAGTTCGTCCAGCTCAGAATGGTTGATATTTTCTAATGCTCGACCAGATAAAACTGGGTGTACACAATAGGCGTATACTTTAGAGGCGCCTCGCTCTTTTAATACCTTGGCAGCTTGGCATAGAGTGCCCGCTGTATCGACCATGTCGTCAACCAGAATACAGGTACGTTCTTCAACATCACCAATGATATTCATCACTTCAGCTTGGTTAGCTGCTGGGCGGCGCTTGTCGATAATGGCTAAATCGGCATTAAGGCGCTTAGCTACAGCACGGGCTCTCACTACACCGCCAATATCAGGAGAAACGACCATCGTATTCTCGTAACGCTGACTTTCAATATCATCTAGCAAAATAGGAGAACCGTAGATGTTATCAACAGGAATATCAAAGAAGCCTTGAATCTGGTCTGCGTGTAAGTCAGCAGTTAATACTCGGTCAATACCAACAGCAGCCATCATATCAGCAACTACCTTAGCGCTAATGGGTACCCGAGAAGAGCGTGGTCGACGATCTTGTCGTGCATAGCCAAAGTAGGGCACTACAGCGGTGATTCGCTGCGCTGATGAGCGGCGCAGCGCATCTGCCATCACTATCAGCTCCATCAGGTTATCATTGGTAGGGGCACAGGTAGATTGGATAATAAAAACGTCTTTACCTCGCACGTTTTCATTAATTTCTACAGCTACTTCGCCATCACTGAATCGACCAACATAAGCACTACCCATAGGGATATTCAGATGGTCAACAACCTTTTGTACGAGACCCGGGTTGGAGTTACCCGCGAACACCATCATCTTGGACACGGTAATTACCTTTTTTTGAGGGCTTGGATGAGTTTGGACGGTTTTTTGAGGAATGTGAAATTTAATGGCTGGGGTGGCAGGATTCGAACCTGCGCATGACGGGATCAAAACCCGTTGCCTTACCGCTTGGCGACACCCCAATTGCATACGATTGGATGGGTGCGTTTTATATGCTATTTCGAGAGGCTTTGCAAGCATCGATGTAACATTGACTGGTTGCTACCCTTAGTAATAAAGCCTTGCATACCATTAGGTAATTGCTCAAAGGCTTTCGCTGCATCTGAACGACAATCAAAAGGTACAAATAAACATGCACCTGTGCCTGTCATCCTTACGGGGCCGAGATTATTCAGAAATTGAAAGCATTTATCAACCCCAGGATATAAATTTCTTACTAAAAATTCACAATCATTATGGCACCGATTAGCTAAAAAATCCTCGAAGGTAACAGGAGCCGTGCTTCTTGGCAGATTTGGGTGATTAAAAATTTCTGCAGTGCTGACATGACAGTCAGGAGCAACCAGTAAATACCAAGGCTCATTAGGTGTAACTGAAGTTAACTTTTCACCAATACCTTCAGCCCAGGCAGCCAAGCCATGAATAAAAATGGGTACATCTGCCCCAAGAGCAACACCTAACTCTGCTAGTTGAGATAATGACCAGTTAAGTTGCCATAGCTGATTTAGTGCTAATAAAGTGGTTGCTGCATTAGAGCTGCCGCCACCCACGCCACCACCAATGGGTAGTTTTTTATCCAGTAGGATATCAACACCTTGATCGACTTTAGTGGCTTGTTGTAAAGCAAGAGCCGCCTTATAAGACAGGTTGTTCTCGGCTTTAAAAGGCAGGTCGCTTGTGAGTTGAATTTTTTGATCGGCACGAAGTAAAAAAGTCAACTCATCTGCTAGCTCAATAAACTGAAACAGCGTTTGCAGCTGGTGGTAGCCATCTGCTTGCCTGCCAGTGATATGTAAAAATAAATTGAGCTTGCCTGGAGAGGGTAGTTGGATAGTATTTACACCAGAAATCATTGCGACAGTTGCCAGTCTTTAATTACAAAAGTTAACTTTAATTGCTTACTAAAAAAGCGCACTTTTCCAGGCATCCAAGTGTCGCCTACCTGCTGGTAACGGTCGTAATGAATAGTCCAATTATCTTGCTGAAGTTTGGCAAGCAACCCTTGTGGATTAAGGCTAATGGTTTGACTGCCTTTTGGTGCAGGAATGCCTCTGACCCAGAATTTAAGGTTGGAAACTGGCAGGTTCCAACCAAGCTCATTGCGCATTAATTGCTCTGGTGTGTTGGCAAAATAACGGCCATGATCAGCAGTGTTGAGCTCAACATGGCCAGGCTCGCCATTGAGTTTGGCAATGCTTTGGCCTAGAGGGCCTGAAAGCACAATCGTGTATTTGTCGTGTTGCTGCTGCCAGTCAATATAAGCACTGTTGGAATCTTCTGGGGTTCGGATACCTAGTTTTCCGTTAAGATGCCAATGCTTCATGCCTTTAATAAAAGCCAGATGTTGCTTCCAGCTAGCTGCTTGATCTTTTACTACAGGTGGTTTTTCAGCAAAAGGATCAGAGATTTGGGGCAGCCAGCTACAACCAGGCAGCCATAAGAAACTGATTAAGAAAATAAGGGTTCTTTTATTCACAAAGCCTTCACTGTATTCATTGCGATAAGTTTTATGATGCGACAAAGGACGAATTGTTCAAACAAAAACGGCCCTTGCAGTGCTTGGCGATAAGTCTGCAAGGGATCACTCAAATGTCAAGGCTTGCCTGTTAACCGGCGCATGGTTTTTTTGATGATTTCGCTTGAAGGGTTTTCCTTCAGCGCCTCGTTCCAGATTTGTAACGCTTCCTCTTGCTTGCCGCTGACCCATAACACTTCACCTAAATGAGCGGCTACTTCATGGTCAGGAAATGCCTGATAAGCTCGCCTGAGGAACTTAATAGCAGCTTCTATATTACCCAGTTTAAATTCAACCCAGCCCATACTATCCACTACAGCAGGGTCATTTGGGGTTAGTTGGTAAGCCTTAGTAATAAGTTCTTTAGCTTCTTGATAACGAGTCGTACGGTCAGCCAGGGTATAACCCAGTGCATTTAATGCTAATGCATGGTTGGGTTGGACAGATATGATTTTCCGTAAGTCTTTTTCCAGCTTATCAATTTGGTTGAGTTTCTCTGAAATCATTGCTCTAGCATAGAGCAGACGAATATGAGATTTGTGTTTTTTGAGAGCCTGATTCAGCAGTTTCCTAGCATCTTTATATCGCTTTTGTTGAGCTAGCACTTCGGACTCAATAATGTATAGCTCTGGTGCAAACTTGGGATAGGCTTGACGAGCGGCTTTGAGACGCTTTCTTGCCTCCGCCGGCTCACCTTGTTTAGTCAGGAGTAATGCAATTCGTTTAAATGCATCGAATAAATACTGGCCAGGTTTGATTTGCTCAAAGTGGTGAATGGCTGCTTGAGGGTCATTCTGTTGCTCAGCAATAGCACCTAGATAATAGTGAGCGACATCATTGCGTTTATTAGTCGCTAACAGTTTTTGGAAGTAGAGCTTTGCTTGATCATAGAGTTTGCTTTCAAAGCTAATAATGCTGAGTGAGTAGAGTAACGTATCATCATCTGGAGTTTGAGACACTAAATACTCAAACTGTTGTTTTGCCTTGGCGAGCTGATTTGCCTGAATTAACAGGCGAGCATAAAGTAATCTAAGGCGGCGATTATCAGGATGTTTTTTAATTTGTCTATCAAGAAAATCAAGCGCCTGCTGATCTTTTTTTAAAGCAGATAACAACCTGCCCTTAAGAATAAGTGCTCTGGTATTATTTGGCTGTTTGGCAATAACCTGGTTGGTTAGTGGCAAGGCTTCTTCATGGCGCTCGCTTTGGTGAAGCAGAGTTGCTTGGCCAAATTTTATTTCAAGATTACTCGGGTATTCTTTTGCAATGGTGTCATAGGTGGTTAGCAGTTTGTCGCGATCAGCCTGGGTTAGGTTAATGGCGTTGATAGCGAGAACATCAAATTTAGTTTCACCGCCATTTTTTTCCAGTAATTCTCTCATGCGCTCGGCTGCTGCATTGAGCTGACCAGCTTTGCCTAACTCGATAGCATTAGCCTGAATAGCCAGTGAGTTATCTGGGTCATTATTAGCCCAAATAGTTGACGCAATTAGCGCACCACGAGACTCACCTAAATATTGGGAAATTTGATAGGCACGCTCTGCCACACCTGGGTCTTGTGTTTTATGTGCTTCACGAAGGTAATTGCCTAGAGTGATATCTAATTGGCCGCGATTAGCAGCCACTTCTGCTACCAGGAGTGCAAAGAGAGTGTCCTTGCTAATGGGGGTGGTGGCTTCAGTAGCAACAGGCTCAGCGGTTGCCTGATCATCAGAGCTATTTTGTGGCTTAATACCTGAGCAGCCGAATAAGCTGATAATCAGCCCTGAGGCAAGAAAGTGTTTGAAGCGAAAGTAGTTATTCATCTATTTGTAATACCTGGTAACAATACTTGGCCACTTGCCTGGCAATGGCAACAAAGCGAATTGCCCAACTCTAAAGTATCTTGAATGGATACGCTATGACCTTGACTTGAAATGAAGGTGGTGTCTCACAATAGCGTTGTATAAATACACTTCAACTGTCTTAGCCTGAGTATTTCACCAGACTACAGAAGGTATGCCTGTAGTGTAGTGAAATGAAGTTGTAAGTCTGTATCACGTTATCCTTAAATGGGTTTAATAGGTTTGAGTATTCTGGCTAAAACAGGTGATGCAGTACTAAAAGTAATAACACCCGCATTTCTTACTATTACTGTAGACAAGATTAGCGATAAACCTGTTCCTTTATATCTACATTGCATGAAATTTGTAAGGAAATATTATCTGTTCTCTTTTTATCAGCGCTTCTTAGTTACCCTGATGTTAAGTTAGATAAAATTTAACCATCACAGTAAGGATATTTGCACTTAAGCTGTATTAGTAGGAGAATTCCCTGCTTTGAAGGCAGCTACAACATACCTTGTGGCTCCAACCCGCTGATAGTTGATGGTGATTGATAGTTTTATTATGGGGTTCCTTGCGCTTGGCATAAATCATCAGACCGCCTCAGTTGCTTTACGAGAGAAGGTGGCTTTTGCCCCTGAACATTTGGCAGATGCTCTTCAGAGTATTCAAAAGCTTTCATCGGTTAATGAAGTCGCCATTCTTTCAACGTGTAATCGTACCGAGATTTACTGTGAGGTGGTCCCTGGGCAAGAGCAGCCACTACTTGCTTGGTGGGCTGATTATCAACAATTAGCAATGACAGAGGTCGCCGACTCAATTTATCAGTACTGGGATGAGTCTGCTGTTCAGCACATGATGAGAGTAGCTAGTGGGCTGGACTCTATGGTATTAGGTGAACCGCAAATCCTGGGGCAGTTAAAAACGGCCTATGTGCAGGCACAAGCAGCGGGTACTGTGGGCTTTGGTTTAAGCCGCTGGTTTGAAAGTACTTTTGCAACAGCAAAGCAAGTGCGAACCCAAACAGCTATTGGTGAAAGCCCTGTATCTGTGGCCTATGCTGCGGTAGCATTAGCGCGCCAGATATTTGGAGATATTAGCCAAAACCATGCCTTGTTAATTGGAGCAGGCGAAACCATAGAGCTGGTTGCTAGACACTTGTCGGAGGTCGGTATTGCTGGGCTGACTATAGCCAACCGAACCCTAGCTAATGCAGAGTTACTTTCAAGCCAATTTGATCAAGCAACGCCTGCAAGCTTGAGCAACTTGCCAGACTTATTACCCAATGCTGATATTGTAATTGCTTCTACAGCCAGTCAATTACCAGTACTAGGTAAGGGTGCTGTGGAGCGTGCACTTAAGTTACGTAAGCATCGGCCTATTTTCATGGTAGATATTGCTGTACCACGAGATATTGAGCCGCAGGTGGCTACTTTGGCTGATATTTATTTATATACCGTTGATGATTTACGAGAAGTCATCGAAGAAAACTTAAAAAGTCGTCAAACAGCGGCAGTAGAGGCAGAAAATTTAGTCCTGAATGGCTCTGCTGCTTTTATGAATCGAATGAGAGAGCTGACTGCCGTTGAGGTGCTTAAGCAATTCCGTACCAAAATTGAGTTGCTCAGCGAGGATGAGTTGGCTAAGGCACGCAAGAAGCTAGCAAATGGTGCCGACCCAGAGCAAGTGCTGGCTCGATTTGCTAAAGCTATAACCAATAAATTGCTGCATGGTCCTAGTGTCCAAATTAAACAGGCGGGTGCAGCTGGGCAGCTAGATCGAATCGAGTGGGTAAAACAGCTTTTTGAGATTGATCAATTAACTGATAAGAAGTCATGAAACCATCCATATTAGCTAAATTAGAAAACTTAACTGAGCGCTATGAAGAGTTAGCTGCACTGTTAAGTGATGCTGAGGTCATTACTGACCAAGACAAGTTTCGTAAGTTTTCCAAGGAATATGCTGAAATCGAACCAGTGGTACAAACCTTTGCGCGTTATCAGCAGGCAAAAGAAGATCGTGCTGAGGCAGAGCAGTGGTTGGCAGGCGATGACCCTGAAATGAAAATGATGGCTGAAGATGAAATAGCAACAGCCAATGAGACCATTGAAACTCTTGATTTAGAGCTACAAACCTTATTGTTACCCAAAGACCCTAATGACTCCCACAATATCTTTTTAGAAATACGCGCAGGAACGGGAGGGGATGAGGCAGCGATCTTTGCTGGTGACTTGTTCAGAATGTACTCTCGCTATGCTGAGCGGTGTAGCTGGAAGGTAGAAGTGGTCAGCGCTAATGAAGGGGAGCATGGTGGTTTTAAAGAAATCATCAGCCGTGTAGTAGGTGATGGTGTTTACGGTAAATTAAAATTTGAGTCAGGCGCTCACCGAGTACAGCGTGTGCCTGAAACTGAATCCCAAGGTCGAATACATACGTCTGCTTGCACAGTAGCGATTATGCCTGAGCCGGACGAAGTGGAAGATATTGCAATCAATAAGGCGGATTTGCGAATAGATACTTACCGTGCTTCTGGTGCAGGAGGACAGCACGTTAACAAAACCGACTCTGCTATTCGAATCACTCACTTACCAACAGGCATTGTGGTAGAGTGTCAGGATGAGCGCTCCCAGCATAAAAACCGGGCTAAGGCGATGTCTTTATTAGCTGCAAAGCTAAATTCGGCAGCGCAAGATGCTGCTCAGCAACAAGTGGCTGATCAACGGAAAAGTCTAGTTGGTAGTGGTGATCGTTCAGAGCGAATTCGAACCTATAACTACCCACAAGGCCGGGTAACAGACCACCGGATTAACTTAACTTTATATAAACTGCCCGAAGTGATGGAAGGGGATGTGAGCCCGGTGATTGATCCATTAATTCAAGAGTATCAGGCTGAGTTGTTAGCCAAGATGTCTGAAGAGTAATGGTTGGCTAAATGACGTCTATTATTGAGCTGCGCCAGCTAGCTATTTCGCAGCTAGCGGGTGTTAGCCCCTCCCCCCAAGAGGATGTGGAGCAGTTGCTTTGTCATCTCCTCCAGAAGCCTCGCAGCTATTTATTTACTTGGCCAGATCAACCGCTCACTGCCGAGCAGCAAGCAATATTCGATAGTTATTTATCTCAGCGCTTACAGGGTAAACCAATTGCCTACATTACAGGGACTCGTGGTTTTTGGCAGTTTGAGTTAGAAGTCAGTGAGGCTACCCTGATTCCTAGGCCAGACACTGAAATCCTGGTCGAGCAGGTACTGGCGATTTCAGATGCTAATCAGCCTTTACATGTCATTGATTTGGGTACAGGCACGGGTGCAATCGCTTTAGCATTAGCTTATGAGCGGCCAAACTGGCAGATCACTGGAGTTGATTTGTTACCAGAAGCCGTTGAGTTGGCGACACGTAATGGGAAGCGACTAGGGTTAACTAATGTTCAATTCTACGCTGGTCATTGGTTTGAAGCACTACCAGCAACGGCTGGTCTGTTTGACCTGACTGTGAGTAACCCTCCTTATATCCCAGCAGATGACCCCCATTTGCAGCAGGGAGATGTTCGATTTGAGCCTAAATCAGCACTGGTTGCTGGGCAGCGAGGCTTAGCAGCTATCAACGAAATTGCTAAAAATGCACCAGACTTTTTAAAGCCTGGTGGTTATCTGTTTTTTGAGCACGGTTATGATCAGGCAGCAGTTGTTGCAGAAATGTTAGCTGGGCTCAACTATCAGGATATTCAGTGTAAGCAAGACCTAGGGCAAAATGACCGAATTACCTTTGCTAGGCTTACTAGTCCTAATAGATAGGGCTTTCAAGGTGACAGGATAATTATATTCTCATTACCATTGGTAGCCCTAATCATCATTTTTACGGATAAAACTAAAATGGTAGTAACAACAGGTAAAACACTAACTGACCAGGAACTACTACGTTATAGTCGACATATTATGCTGCCTGAGTTGGATATCGAAGGTCAGCAGTTACTTAAAGCAGCTAAAGTGTTAGTAGTAGGGCTCGGTGGGCTTGGTTGTCCGGTTGCTATGTACTTAGCAGCAGCAGGAGTGGGTGAGCTGTTATTAATGGATTTTGATCAGGTTGAGTTGACGAACTTACAACGACAGATTGCCTATAACCAAACAGCTGTAGGTAAACCTAAAGCAGAGGCGTTGGCTGAAACTTTGCGTGGAATGAATTCTGATTGCGTGGTAACCCCTGTTGTCGAAAAAGCTAGCCAAGATAACCTGCTGCAGTGGATAACCGCAGCTGATTTAGTGGTGGATGCAACTGATAACTTTGCAGTGCGATTTGCAATTAATACAGCTTGTGTTCAAGCAAAGCGCCCATTAGTGTCAGGAGCGGCAATTGGTTTACAAGGACAGGTGACAGTGTTTGATAGTCGACAACCGACATCTCCCTGCTATCGTTGTCTTTATTCGCCTGAAGGGGAGGATCAGCTGCGTTGTGCAGAAACGGGTGTGCTGGGGCCATTGGTTGGTTTGGTTGGTACCATTCAAGCTGTTGAAGCCGTAAAGGTGATTGCAGGTATTGGAGAACCGTTGCTGGGTAAACTGCTGCTGATTGACGGGAAAATCATGGAGTTTAGAACTATTAAAATGACAGCAGATCCAGTCTGTCCAGTGTGTGCAAATAGTGGTTAATTTCAGCTGAATGACTATTTTGTAGACAGCCTAAATGGGCTTATCTGGCTTTTAAGTGATTTTGTTAATTACCTGGATAAGATTAGTATATTTAATTTATTCAGCTAAAACTGGTACATTCATATACCACACCTATAGGTGTTTTACTTTAAGGTCAAATAGGTAAAAAGATTAAATGCAATTTAAACTCTCAGACGATATCAAAGATTTCTTAAAGAAAGAGTCCGCTAGCGGAATTTTGCTAATGATTGCAACTGCGCTGGCGTTGATTTTTGCTAATACTCCCCTTGTCGGTTTTTATGATTTGTTTTTGTCTGTGCCTGTTGGTGTCAAACTGGGTGCGCTGGAAATAGATAAACCACTTTTGTTGTGGATTAATGACGGCCTGATGGCTGTATTTTTCCTGCTAATTGGCTTAGAGGTAAAGCGAGAGTTTATTGCGGGTGAGTTGGCTTCTCCAGCTAAGATTGCCTTGCCTGCAGTCGCTGCCTTGGGAGGAATGGTTGTTCCAGCACTGGTTTATTGCTGGTTTAACTGGGGAGACAGTACTGCTTTGCAAGGCTGGGCTATTCCTACAGCAACTGATATTGCTTTTGCATTGGGTATTCTTGCTTTGTTGGGTAATCGAGTGCCGCCTTCGCTCAAAGTATTTTTAATGGCACTGGCCATAATAGATGACTTGGGTGCAATTATTATTATTGCATTGTTTTATACTGAAGGCTTATCAGTCATGTCAGCCTCTTTGGCAGGGGTTTGCTTCATAATCCTAGTAACCCTTAATCGATTAAAGGTCACTAGGATAACCCCCTATATTGTCGTTGGTATTATTATGTGGATTTGTGTACTGAAGTCAGGGGTACATGCCACACTTGCCGGGGTTCTGCTGGCGTTTACTATTCCAATGACATGTCACAAGCGACCAGGGCACTCGCCGCTCAAGACGGTTGAGCATGAACTTCACCATTGGGTCGCTTATGCGATTTTACCAATTTTTGCCTTTGCCAATGCAGGCGTAGGTTTGTCACTAACTGACGTGAAGCAAATTGGAGATCCTGTACCACTGGGCGTTATTGCTGGGCTATTTGTTGGTAAACAGATTGGTGTGTTTTTCTTCTCTGCACTGGCAATAAAGCTGGGGCTAGGTAAGTTACCCACCCATGCTAGTTGGCTGCAACTTTATGCTGTAGCTGTGTTGTGTGGTGTTGGTTTTACCATGAGCTTATTTATTGGCACGCTGGCATTTGAACATGCAGGGCCAGACTACCTTACAACAGATCGAATCGGTATATTAATGGGTTCTGCTGCATCTGCCGTATGGGGGTATGTGATTTTTCGGTTTTTGGCTAAGAGCAATGTTCCTGCAAGCCAGCCATCAGTTAATTAAAT
Source organism: Spartinivicinus poritis (assembly GCF_028858535.1). Lineage (NCBI taxonomy): Bacteria > Pseudomonadati > Pseudomonadota > Gammaproteobacteria > Oceanospirillales > Zooshikellaceae > Spartinivicinus > Spartinivicinus poritis. The sequence continues at coordinate 92,419 of NZ_JAPMOU010000016.1, read as the reverse complement.
AACCACAAAAGGTGTAATGTCCGATGAAAAGCCAAGCTGTATTACTGGTTAATTTGGGCTCACCTGACTCGCCAAAAGAAAAAGATGTCAGGCAATATTTAAAGCAGTTTTTAATGGATCCTTATGTGGTTGATGTACCTGGCTGGCTACGCTGGCTGATAGTTAACTGTTTAGTGCTGCCTTCGCGTCCAAAGCAGTCAGCAGAAGCTTATCAAAGTATATGGTGGCCTGAAGGGTCACCACTTGTAGTGCTTACTCAGCGCTTAACGGATAAGCTAGCTAAGGAAGTAGATTACCCTGTGCATTTTGCTATGCGTTATGGTCAGCCTGCAATGGAGAAAGAGATATTACAGCTGGCAAAAACGGGTATTGATGAACTGCTATTGGTACCACTTTATCCCCATTACGCAATGTCAACAGTAAAGACCTGTATTGAGGAAGCTAGACGGGTGCTTGCCAAGCATCACCTTAGCCTCAAAATTAGGTTACACCCAGTATTTTTTGGTCATGAGCAATATATATCTGTTTTGGATGAAGTGACCAAGCCTTATATCGAAGAGCCTTTTGATCACTTGCTGTTCAGCTATCATGGGCTACCAGAGCGGCATTTACGAAAAGATGATCCAACTGGTAGTCACTGTTTATCTAGTGCTGAGTGTTGTCAGCAGCCCCATCAAGCCCACCAAACCTGTTATCGAGCCCAGGTATATAAAACAGCAGAATTATTAGCTAATAAGTTGGGTTTAAAAGAAGCACAATACTCAGTTGCTTTTCAGTCTCGACTTGGTCGAGATAAATGGCTAACGCCTTATACTAGCGAGCGGCTCGTTGAGCTTGCTCAACAAGGAGTAAAACGACTATTGGTTATTTGCCCATCATTTGTTGCTGATTGCTTGGAAACACTGGAAGAAATCGGTATACAGGGCAAAGAAGCTTTTATTGAAGCGGGAGGTGAGTTGTTAACCTTAGTCCCTTGTTTAAATGATGATGCGAAGTGGGTAAGTGTGTTAACTGATTGGTTGAAGCAGTCATGGGACAACTACCCGCAGCTAGATAAAGTGTAGCAATCAAAGGTATAAAACACTAGCTTTATGGTTGTATATAAAAATGCCCAACTTGTGGGCATTTTTTATGAGCTGATTAAAGATAACAGGTAATTTGTTTTTTTAAAGGTACACTTAACCTGACCTTAGGAATTTAACTAGCGCCTGGTCGCTAAACATCCGATCTAATACATTGTTAATAATACCATTAACGATCTCTTCATTTTTGGTTTCAGACGGTGCTTTTACCACTTTATGCTTTGCTGTCGATTGGTAACGGCCATGATAAACACGATCGCCGAATTTCACTTCAGCTCGAGCAACTGCATTGATATTGACTTCTGTAACGTAATTTTGAGCGGGTGTACTGTAATCAATTTTATCAATGTAGACAGTAAAACGAACTGCAGGGTTATTTGGATCAAGCTGCATTTCCATTTTTAGTAAGGCTTGTTCAACCGCGTGTTTAACTGCCAGGGTAATATCATTTTTTATGGTTAATGTACTGGTTTTGTCATAGATACCGCCACGAGTTCCTAATACTTTACTTAAGCGATCATCAACAACAGATACGTTAACGGTATTTTTTACTACCGGCACTTTAACAGGCAGAGTGATATGTGGCGCAACTTCCACTTGCTGTGGGCTTAGTGCGCAGCCACCAGTTATGATAAGCGTTGATAATAAGGCAGAATGAACAAGTTTTTTTATCATCATAGACTCATTATTGCTATTAGTTCACTACAGAGCTTGAGTTTCATTGTAACTCACCGGCTTTGAAAGGATTATTTAATATCTCTAGAAATTAGAACTTTTAAAGATTATTAAGGTAAATCCACTGTATATTCAATTATTGGGTTTTAGTTGGGTTGCTGTTGGCATTTTCGTTTTCTTGCAGCTGATTGAGCTTGCTGATAAAACGTTTAGCTCTGCTTATATGATTATTAAGCTCTTCATTATGGGGTGTTAATTCGGTTAAAGGCTGCCAAATAGCCAGTGCCCCTTCGGGGTTGCCCGTGCTATAGAGTTCAATCCCTTTTTGAGTTTGCTTTTTCACATAAACATTAATAGCTTGTTTAAGCTGGTTATGTTGCTTACGGGTACGGTAATAAGGCTGAGACTCTTGTATTTCTTTTAGTAGCTGTTGTGCTTCTTTAAACTGTTGATGTTGTACAGCTTCGTTGAACTTTTCAAATAACTCAATGCGTTTAACTTTTGTAAGAGCAAGTATTTTATAGTCATTTGAGTGATTTAACGTTTGGTTATTGGTAACAGGTATCAGGTTATTTTCTTCGTCATCAGAAGGTTTTTTATTACTGGCAACTGTTGTACTTTTGTGGGTTTTGGCAAGCTCATCCAAAGTGTTATTGATAAGTGCTAAATGCTCTGTATCTGCGCTTTTATAGGGCAGTTTATTAGCCATTTCCAGGCACTCTTTGCCTCGTTGTGGTCGTGCTACCGCAATTGCTGCTTCAGCACATTCAACCAGGAAACGGTGTAATTCTCCTTGCTTGCTCATGGCTTGTTGTAGCTTAGCTCGAACAGTTGGGTTGTTTGGATCGGCAGCAGCCATACCTTGTAACAGCTTAATTTCATCACTTAGTACAGAGGCTTGTAGCAAGTAAAGGCGGTTTTTTAACTTGGTAATGTGGATATTGCGTTGATTTAATGTGTTTTGGTAAGCCTTCTGCAGGGTTTTATCGTCTGGCTGTAAGGTTTTTGCTCGTTGATAATAGGCTAGTGCATCACTCCATTGTTGCTGTTGAATGGCTTGCTCGGCTTTTTCCTTAAGTTCCTCTACATCATTGATTTGTGCCAGTTTGGCTGGAGGAATAGATACTGAAGGTAACAGAATGCCCTTATTTAGTTGGCAGCCTGCCATGATAAGGCTGACCGCTAAAATACAACAACTGGCTATCTGTTTCTTCATTAGTTGGCAAGCCCCTTTAGCATGTTATACAACAGTTTTTTTGCAGCCCCTTGGTATTTAGGGCGTAAATTCTTTACCCGGTAGGTATCAATGGTTGCAGACTTACCTTTTACGGATAAGCTGCCATGATGTTGGCAAACGATTTTAGAGTTTACGGACGAATGATCATGAATGGAAGCGGGAATCATAATCTGGCCTGCCTTTGCTTTGTCACATAAACGGGATGCAATATTGACAGCATCACCGATTACGGTATATTCCATGCGCTCTTTTGCCCCTAAAAAACCCGCCAGCATCATGCCATCATTTAGACCAATACGAACATTGACTGGGAACAGGCCTTTTTGTTTTCGTTCTTGGTTCAGCTTTAGCACCAACTGTTGGATAGTCACTGCACAGGCAACTGCATTAAAGCGGTGGTCTGGATCGCTTTTCGGAGTACCAAACACGATCATGGCGCAATCGCCAATGAATTTATCCACAATGCCATTAAAGGCATTAGCGCAATGGAAAAAATAACTGAAATACTCATTCAAAAACATGGCTACAGCGGGTGGTGTCAGCTTCTCAGATAAACTGGTAAAGCCAACTATATCGACAAACATTACGGTAGCTTCTACCTGATGGCCACCAATTTCAACGTCTTCCAGTTTATCCAACATCTGCTTGGCAACATCTTTTGCCATGACTTTCCCAAAGACATCTTCCAGCTGGGACTTTTGGTCAATACCTTGGCCAAGTTGCTGAAGGCTTTTCAGTAAAAAACCTAATTCATCCTCACTGATCCGATTATTTTTATAATCACCTTTGTTCAAAGCATCACTTGCGACATCCATTAAGTGATGAATAGGACGGGACAGGCGTCTTCCCATAACAATCGCGATGAAGCTCATGGCTATGGATAAGAGAATAGTGGCGAGAATAATGCCATTGGCTGAAGAGCGTGCCACTTCAAGCATTTTTACCTGGCTGAAACTGACCATGGCATAGCCAGCAACTACTTCTTGGAACTGAATTGGGCTGATATACGACACCATATCAGTGTATTTTTGTCTGCTGGTTCTTTGCTTCCATTCTAGACGATAAGTGCCATCCGTTAACTCAGCTGCTTCCAAGGTAGTATTGCTACCATCAACTGGAACAGAGGTAATCAGCCCCTGCTTAACCAGTACATCACTGGTGTTGGTGAAGATAGCAACACCTTTAATGTCGGGTTCACTGCTAAGGTTATTGGCTAGAACTTTTAGGCCAACTACATCATCAGTAAATACGGGTTCTTGGGCAGCAGCAGCAAGCTGGTTGACAATGGTTGTACCGAAGTCATCAACCTGGCTTTTCATTAGATGATATTGATTGGTAGTAATGATACTACCTAAAATCACCATACCAATGGTGACAGTGATGGTAAGAATCAGTGCTAGTTTGTAGGCGATAGGTACCCTGGCGCGCATTTTACCGAACATTAATCGACTGGATGTTTGATGAGCTGAAGTTGCTGGCATGAAATGAGTTGATAGCCTCTTAGTAATTCCCTGAAAGCCCATAAAACTGTCGCAAAACTAATGCGCTCATAATGTGTTGTGACACTTTCTCATGCTAGGTAGCCTCTAAAAGCTATCCCGTAGCAGTTGGTAGAGTGCTTGGCCGTAAGTTAAAGCACCAGTAAACTACTGATGTCACAAACCATTTGCAAGTTGGGCTACATTTTACGAGCTAAGAAAGCTTAGTGCTGCTGAATTAGAGCGAACACATTCAAAAATTTCAAAGTTTTGTCAGACTTGTTTAGAAACTGATGAGTCTTTCAATGACCTTTAGTGACATAAGGTTAAATTCATCATTGCAAGTTATGGGCAATATTTATGTAAAAAATAATTATATCAGCCCATTATTAAAAAAATTAGCTATAATGTTTGCCCCGTGAGAATTGGTCTGGTGTAAGCGTGTAACTGCCCATTCTAGCTTTATGCTGCAACTGCTAATAGGTAGTCACAAAGTTACTTTGGAAAGCTTGACCAGCTGAACTCCACAAGCAGGTATATACTGCTATTGCTTGGATGAAAAATAGACGCTGACGATGCTCTGGGGTTAACGGCTTTGCTTGCTGATACTTGCTTTGGTTATCAGTACTGATTTACCGGGATGCACGTCAGAAGAGTTGTTAACTTACTTATTACTCCTTAGAGAGCAATTACCCGTTATGACAGTAAAGACGTACGATGTGCTCATTGTTGGTGGTGGTGTTTCAGGAACCGCATTACTCTATGAGCTAGCCAAGTTTACTGACCTAAAGAGCATTTGCCTGGTTGAAAAATACCACGAGTTGGCTCAAGTTAGCTCTAAAGGCAGTAATAACAGCCAGACTATTCATTGTGGTGACATTGAAACCAACTACACCCTTGAAAAAGCGACAGTTGTTAAACGGGCTGCGGACATGGTGCGTAATTACGCTATCAAGCTGCCTGAGGAAGAGCGTGACCAAATAATCTTCAAATACCCTAAGATGGTGCTTGGCGTCGGGGAGAAAGAAACAACTTTCTTACGTCAACGCTATGATGTGTTTAAAGAGCTTTTCCCAAACCTAAAGTTACTAGAGAAAGAAGCTATTGCTGAAATAGAGCCCAACGTAGTTAAAATCAATGGCGTTGAGCGCCCAGAAGCATTGGTGGCATTGGCAGCTACTGATGAATATACGGCAATAGACTTTGCTGCCTTATCAAAATCCTTTGTTAAACAAGTGGAGAAGGATACTGATAAAGATATTGATATCCGTTTAGGCACAAAAGTAACGGAGATCAAGAAAGTTGGTGATAATCATCAGGTTGTTACTGACCGAGGTACCTTCGAAGCTCGCTTTGTTGTCGTGTGTGCCTGTGGACATAGTTTGTTATTAGCCCAGCAAATGGGATATGGAATGAACTTCTCCTGCATGCCAATGGCGGGTAGCTTTTACTTTACTCCAAAAGTGCTCAACGGCAAGGTTTATACCGTTCAAAACGATAAGCTGCCGTTTGCAGCAATTCATGGTGACCCTGATGTACTTGTACCAGGTAAAACCCGGTTTGGACCGACTGCATTATTATTACCGATGCTTGAGCGCTTTAATTACAAGACAATTCCAGAATTTTTTAAGGTGTTACGTTTAGATGGTGCCGTGTTTAAAGTGTTTTGGGATTTATTCAAAGTTAAAGATATTCGTAACTACATCCTTAAAAACATCTTATTTGAAGTCCCTTACTTACGGCGTCGACTATTTTTGAAAGATGCGCGAAAGATAGTGCCTTCACTTGAGCTAAAAGACGTACGCTTTGCAAAAGGCTTTGGTGGTGTTAGACCACAGCTGATCGATAAAGAGCAAAAACAGCTGCTGATGGGAGAAGCCAAAATCACCAAGCCAGGGATTATCTTTAATATGACACCATCACCTGGTGGTACCAGTTGTCTTGATAATGCGGAAAAGGATATCCAGGAAATTGTTAAGCATTTAGGTTGTCAGTTTGATGAAGAAGCGTTTAAAAAAGCTTTGTTGTAATAGCTTGAACTAGTAAAAAATAATTGGCAGAGATTCTATAGAGTGTAAGGCATAGGGTTTTTGCCAGTTTTTTATGGCGGATATTTTTTTAAAACGCTACAAATGAACAATATTTTTATTTTTTTAAAAAGTCGTTAAATAAGTTTAATAATAATTGTATATTTTCTTTGTTGCGTTTAATTTTAATCTAAAAAAATAATAATGCTTAGTTTGTTGGTTTACATTTTTAGACTTATTTTAGTTAATATACCTTCGATAGTTTTGTGCGCCTTTAGGAGCTAGTGACTTATATTTTAAAAGTAACTGTTTACTTTGCTTACTATTCTTGCTTTTAACTGTTTAAGTATTTAGTTAAAAGTGTAGTGCTTTGTACTTTTGCTAGTTTAAGAGTAATATTCACCTTATCTCATCAGCTAATGGATCTGCTAACATTACCATTTACATAGCTATTGGAATAATAAGATGGTTTTTTGTAATGAGTGCTAACTGTCTTTTTGAACTTATTTTTTTGATGGTTTGTAACGTATGTGATGGTTAATCCCAGCGTAAAATTGTATTGCCAGTTTGTGAATATTTACAGTTAATTAAATGTCTTGTTTATGAATTACGACAGTATAAGAGATTCACAATTACGACAATGCAAAAACGGTGAATATGCCAGTAAGTGAGGCTCTCAATGCAACTTCAGGGAATGTCTGCCTCTGTAGCAGGTAAAAGAGTATTAGTGTTGCCTGGACAGGCGTTAGGTAATATTGGAGCAATTCGTTCTCTTGGCAGAGCCGGTTGCAAAGTCTTTGTGGCATCTTCTCAATCCCGTGCACTGGGCTTTTACTCTCGTTTTGCTTTTAAAACAACGGTTGCTCCTGAGTTTAGTTCAACGGGATTTATTTCCTGGTTTTCCAGATATGTAAGCTATAACGATATCGAACTCGTAATGCCCTGTGAGCCGCTCATTTTGGCGTTGTTGCCAGCTTGGGATTCATTTAAACACCTATTTGCAGTGCCCTATGATCAAACTCTGTTAGAAAGGGCTTTTAGTAAAGCCCAAACAATAAAGCATTTTATTGATAGTGGTGTTAGTGAAAACCTACCTGAGTCGAAAGTTATTTCATCAATAGAAGCGCTGATGTCGGATACCGAATTGACGCGTTTTAGATACCCTTGTTTTGTAAAAGTTGATGAGGTTGACTTAATTAAAAGAGAGGCTCCAACGGTAAACTCCAGTGCCGTTCGGAAATGCCAAACCTATGCTGATGTTATTAAGGTGGTACAAGCTTTTTTGCAAACGCATAAACAGGTTTTGATTCAAGCATTTGCTCCGGGGAAAGGAGCTGGCGTTAATGTATTAATGTGGCAAGGTAAAGCTATTACGACACTTGCTAACGTTTGTGATAGGGAGTCTCCCTATACTGGTGGACTGGGTGCTATTCGATCAGTTATTGAGCATCCTGAAATGGAGTCTGATGCCCTCGCTAAATTGAAGGTTATGAATTGGCAAGGTGTGGCTATGGTTGAGTATCGGCTGGATCAAGCGACAGGGCAGTTCTTCTTTATGGAAGTTAATGCACGTATTTGGGCTGCAATGCATTTAGCCTTGTTTGCAGGAGCTGACTTCCCAAGGTATCTGGCTGAATGCCATTTTGGAGCGACACCTGACATACCCAGTCAATATACTTCAGTTCGTTGTCGTTGGGATTACCCTGCTGACTTAGGGCATGTTGTATCAGTATTAAAGAGTAATGACTTTTCTATATGGCAAAAGTTGCGCTCTTTTTTCTCCTTTTTTTATTTGTATCTTGATCCAACATTACACCATGATTTAATTTTTCCAGGGGATAGCCAGTTATTTTGGCGCCAAAAATGGGAAATTATTCGAAACGGACGTTTGGGAAAACTGTATTTCAAAGGTGTGAAACTACTACATAAACTGCTTAAACAGCCTGCATTATCATGGATTTTTCAGCGTCATGAGCTAGCGGTTTATCGCTTAGAGTTAGATAAGGAAAAAGCTAGTTTTCAAAGCAACTCTCTTGTAAAGCTGTTTAGTGAAGACGAACTTCAGTTGCTCGAGGCTTGGGAAGATTGGCAAGATGTTGAGGAATTAAGACGAGATTTTCAACATCGTATGAATGAAGGGGAGTTGATGTTTGGAGTTGTTGAAAATCAAAAAATTCTTGCTTTTGCCTGGTTAATCCCTCAAGCAAAAGCCTCATTATTTCCTTTGGTTAGACGGCATTTCCACTACCCTGAAGGTTCGGCAGTTATATATAACGTTTATACATCACCCATGGCCAGGGGCAGAGGCTTATACCGAGCTGTATTACACGCATGCATTGCCTATGCAATTAATAAACTCAATTTGAAATATATTTACCAGGCAATTGAGCCTACAAACAAAATACCAATAATGATGGCTGATAAAATTGGCTTTCAGGAGCAAAAGCGATTTAAGTATCTTTGTTTGTTAGGGGGGCAGACCGTTAAGGAAAGCTAGCTTAATTACCCTGGATCTTTGATATTCACTGAAAGATTCGGGCTAGGGAGTCAATTATGGTTCAGAAAATATTCGATGTCACTTCAAGCTTGAATACCTTTTCAAAACAAAACCGGGTGAGTTTTTTTTATGTGTTATGGCGGTTTATCATCTGTTATTTGAAAGGGTTTGGCCTGAAGGAATTCCTATCTTACCCACTATTATACGAGATTCCTGCAAACCTTATTCGCTATCGAGAATACTCAATATTTGAAAAGCGTGTAAACCCTAGAAGCACGGGAATAGTTGAATTTGATAAGTGGATTCAGTCGTGCGTCTGGAAAGCAAATAACATTCCCCATGTAAAAACCTATGGTTTTATAGGGCCAAGGGCATCCGTATTTCATTTGGGTGAACAGACGCTGGCAAACAAAGAAATTAGTGATGTTTTAGAATTAATACCCTGCCCATTTGTTATTAAACCAGCAGGTGGAGGACATGGAGATGGATTTGATATTGTTGAGGAATATGATCAGCAATCTAAAACAGTGCAACTGCGGTCAGGAAAAAGAAAAAATATAGAGGACTTTCAGCGTGAATATTTTTCAAAGTGTGATTGGATATTCCAAGAGTTGGTAGTGCAACATGAAACCCTAAGTCAAATCAATTCATCATCAGTCAATACCGCTAGAATTCTTACGGCAACGAACGAAAAAGGTGAGTTCTTACTATTGGATGGAATGATGAAGTTTGGAACTGCTGGTTCAATGATCGATAATATGGGAGCTGGCGGTATAGGATGCCATATTGATGACAATGGAAAGCTAAGTAAGGGATATTCTGTTAATGGTGATAAAACCTTTGAGTGCCATCCAGATTCAGATATTAGCTTAACTGGTATTACCATTCCTTTTTATCAAGAAGTAATAGAAACAGTTAAATCGGCACACTCGTGCTTACCACGCCCTCAGTTTCTAGGCTGGGATGTGGCTATCACATCAAATGGTCCTGTCATTGTTGAAGTTAATTCATTTATGGCTGTTTACGTGAATCAAAAGCATGACAATGGTTATCGTCAGACTGGTTTGAAAGAGTTTTTGGAGGGGTAGGTTTGCTTATAAATTTATTTTAATAAAATTTCGCTTTTAACTATTGCTTATAGGTCATAGCGCTAAACGATGTAAGCGCTTGCTGTAATAAATCTGTTTTTAATTTGTTGGTAAGCTGGCGCGAAATTAGTTTTATTAAACAGAACTCATAATTTACTTATCAAAGCTTTCAAATACTCTTTACTCCCCCCTTTCATCTTATTAGTCTGACGCCTGATGAGATTGACAAAAATCACATAAAAAGTGTTAGATTGATCGACAACTTTTGTTTAGTACAAAAGTAGCACGTGTATAATGTAACAATTTGTTTATTTTTGGCTAAAATTTAACTATCGTTATGTAAACTTTTTTTTCTGTTGTAAAAATAGTTTAATACAAAAAAGAATTGGTTTGTCCATGATATACAGGAAGTATAATAAGTGAGTGACTAGTGACCAATTTAAAAAAATACTAATAAAACAAGTACTTAACTATTAGGAGTCAGTATGAAAACTAAACGACTTGCTTTGTCGGCTATTTCTGCTTCTTTGTTTGCAGGAGTGCTGAGTGTTTCTTCTTTACAGGCCGCTGAGGTGCCTGCTGGTGTTAAATTGGCCAAAAAACAAGAAATTGTTCGGGTGAATGGTTCTGAGCCCTCATCTCTGGACCCACAAAAGATAGAAGGTGTTCCTGGTGCTTATGTTACTCGTGACCTATTTGAAGGGTTGGTCAGTGATAGCCCTGGTGGTGGTACCGTACCAGGTGTAGCAGAAAGCTGGTCTGCAGATAAAACCAAGACAGTTTATACCTTTAAGCTGAGAAAAGACGCCAAATGGTCTAATGGAGATCCTATAACGGCCCATGACTTTGTTTATTCATTCCAACGGGCGGTAGACCCTAAGTTAGCATCTAACTATTCCTGGTACATGGAGCTGGCTGAGATTAAAAATGCATCAGAGATTATTAAGGGGAAAAAGAAGCCTTTTGAGTTAGCTGTTCGTGCAGTAGATGACCATACCTTTGAGGTGACAATCAATAAGGCAATTCCATACTTTGTTCGAATGATGGCGCATTACACCACTTTCCCAGTGCATAAGGCGACAATTGAGAAGTATGGTGATAAGTGGACATTGCCAAGTCATATTGTTTCTAATGGCGCCTATAAACTGAAAGACTGGGCTGTAAACGAGCGTATTGTCCTTGAGCGCAATAACCACTATTGGAATGATAAAGAAACAGTCATTAATAAGGTAACTTATTTACCAATTGTTGACAGAAATACAGAGCTGAATCGTTACCGTGCAGGTGATGTGGATATGGGCTATGAGCGGATAGCCTTAGAGCATTTTAGACGTTTGAAAAAGGAAATTCCTGATGAGGTAAAAGTTACGGGGAGAGCGTCTATTTACTACTATGCATTTAATAATAAACGTAAGCCTTTTGATGATGTTCGAGTGAGAAAAGCATTATCATTAGCCATTGACCGCGATGTAGTAGCGAGCAAAATATTAGGCCAGGGACAAATTCCCACCTTTAACTTCACCCCAAATAATTTAGATGGCTTTGTACCACCAGAAAACCCCTATTCCAAAATGACTCAACAACAAAGGGATACAGAAGCAGTTAAACTGCTGAAAGAAGCTGGCTTTGGTAAAGATAAGCCGTTAGCGTTTACTTTGTTGTATAACACAGATGATAACCACAAAAAAATTGCGATTGCCATTTCTTCAATGTGGAAGAAAAAGCTAGGTGCAAAAGTTAACTTAGAGAACCAAGAGTGGAAAACGTATTTAGATAATAAACGACTGGGTAATTATGATGTGGCCCGTGCTGGCTGGAATGGTGACTATAACGAAGCCTCAACGATGCTTGATTTGCTGACTTCAAATAACTCACTAAATGGCTCACAGTACCGGAATAAAGAATATGATGAACTACTAGCTAAAGCAAAAACAGCTGAAAATCCAGCTGAATATTACACTAAAGCAGAAGCCATCATTGCCCGTGATATGCCGGTAGCCCCTATTTATCAGGATGTCACGACACGATTGATTAAGCCATATGTGGGTGGGTATAAAGGCAATCCTTTAGATAATACTTACACGAAAAATTATTATATAATCGCTCATTAATAATAGCATAATAACTTACTAACCTAACCCCTTAGCATTTTTATGTGCTAAGGGGTTGACATAATAATAAGTGAGCGAGAGTAGCAATGCTTAAGTTGATTATTAGGCGGTTTGGTGTCGCAATACCGACCTTATTGGTATTAATTACGGTTTCATTTATTTTGATGCATGCTGCACCAGGCAGCCCATTTTCCTCCGAACGTACTTTACCCGCCGAAGTATTAGCCAATATTGAAGCTAAATACCATTTAAATGAGCCTTTATGGAAGCAGTATTTCATCTATTTAGGTAATTTAATACAAGGTGATTTAGGCCCATCATTTAAATATAAAGACTTTACTGTTAATGAACTATTAGCCCAGGGTTTTCCTGTTTCGGCCAAGTTAGGGCTTGTTTCTTTTATTGTTGCGGTGGTATTTGGTGTTGCTTTTGGAGTGGTTGCTGCGTTAAGGCAAAATACCTGGATTGACTACACCAGTATGACCATAGCCATGACAGGAGTTGTTATTCCCAGCTTTGTCTTGGCGCCTCTGTTAATTTTAATCTTTGCTATTAGCTATAAAGTGCTGCCGGCAGGTGGTTGGAATGATGGTGGTTTTAAATATTTAATCTTACCCGTTATTGCCATGTCTACTCACTACATCTCTGCGATCGCCAGGATTATGCGAGGCAGTATGATAGAAGTACTGCATAGCAATTTTATTCGTACGGCTAAAGCAAAAGGGTTACCTGCTCGCCAAATTATTTTTAAGCATGCACTACGCCCGGCATTGTTGCCAGTCGTGTCTTATTTAGGGCCTGCTTTTGTAGGAATCATTACCGGATCTGTAGTTATTGAAACTATTTTTGGTTTAGGTGGCATTGGTCAGTTATTTGTTAATGGTGCACTTAACCGTGACTACTCTATGGTAATGGGGCTGACAATTGTCGTAGGGGTACTTACTATCATGTTTAACGCGATAGTAGATATTTTATATGCAGTGATAGATCCCAAAATACGTTATTCCTAACAAAATAATAAAATACTACGAGAGATAGTCATGCTTGCTTTAACAAAAAAAATTGAGTCTTTACAGCAGGCTGCAGCAGAAGCAGATGTAAAAGGCCGTAGCCTGTGGGAAGATGCCTGGCGCCGTTTTATTTCCAATAAAGCGGCAATTGTTAGCCTGATAATTTTGTTGTTGATTAGTATTATGACCATCGTTGGCCCATTTTTAAGTGAGTTTGCTTACGATGATACTGACTGGTTGGCAATGAATGCTGCACCTTCTATTGAGTCAGGACATTACTTCGGTACTGATCCTCTAGGCCGTGATTTATTTGTACGGGTCATGATGGGGGGGCAAATATCCTTGATGGTTGGGGTGATGGGCAGCTTAGTTGCGGTAGTAGTGGGTACCTTGTATGGTGCTGTTTCCGGTTTTGTAGGAGGGAAACTGGATAGCTTTATGATGCGTACACTAGAAGTACTTAGTTCATTTCCTTTCATGTTTTTTGTCATTTTATTAGTGACCTTTTTTGGTCGTAATATACTCCTGATTTTTGTTGCTATTGGCATGGTGTCTTGGCTTGATATGGCCAGGATAGTTAGGGGGCAAACCCTTAGCCTAAAAAACAAAGAGTTTATTGAGGCTGCTCATGCCTGTGGGGTTAGGACTAATAAAATAGTTACTCGACACATAGTGCCTAACGTATTGGGTGTAGTTGTTGTGTATGCCACTCTGCTGGTACCTAGCATGATTTTATTTGAATCGTTTTTAAGTTATTTAGGGCTAGGTATTCAGGAGCCACAGACCAGTTGGGGAGCACTCATTTCTGAAGGGGCAAAAACCATGGATATCACCCCATGGCAGTTGCTATTTCCAGCCAGTTTTCTCGTGCTGACACTGTTTTGTTTTAACTTTGTGGGCGATGGGTTAAGAGATGCATTGGATCCTAAGGATCGCTAGGGGGTGTTAGCATGAGCTTATTAGATGTACAAGATTTACGGGTAGAGTTTGAGACTCCTGATGGCATGGTGACGGCTGTAAACAGCTTAAATTTTGCTTTGTCTGAAGGTGAGACCTTGGGCATTGTAGGGGAGTCTGGCTCGGGTAAAAGTCAAACCGCTTTTGCTTTAATGGGATTACTTGCTAAGAATGGTCATACGTCAGGTAAAGCCTTATTTAATGGCAAAGATATTTTGCAATTAAGCAATACAGAATTAAATAAAATCAGAGCTGAACAAATTGCGATGATTTTTCAGGACCCAATGACATCGCTTAATCCTTATATGAAAGTAGGGAAGCAGTTAGCAGAAGTGTTAATTTTGCATAAAGGTATGGATAAAAAGTCAGCTAGGGCTGAATCGATCCGCATGCTAGAAGCAGTGCACATACCAGAGGCTCATAAACGTATTGATATGTATCCTCATGAATTTTCAGGAGGAATGCGTCAACGGGTGATGATTGCAATGGCCTTGTTGTGTCGCCCTAAGCTATTGATTGCTGATGAACCAACTACAGCACTTGATGTAACGGTACAAGCCCAAATATTAACTTTATTAAATGAACTCAAGCAGGAATTTAACACGTCTATTATTATGATCACCCATGACCTGGGTGTTGTGGCTGGCCTTTGTGATAAAGTACTGGTGATGTATGCGGGCCGTACAATGGAGTATGGTGCAGTGAATGATGTGTTTTACCAGCCGACTCATCCTTATACTAAAGGTTTATTGGCTTCCATACCCGATTTAGTTGCCGACCAGGCTGAGTTACCAACCATTCCCGGTAATCCTCCTAATTTATTAAACTTACCTCAGGGTTGTCCTTTCCAGGATCGTTGTGGTTATGTGTTTGACAGATGTAAGCAGGCTGCACCTGACTTAATAACATTTGATGGCTATCGTCAACGGGCATGTCATCTGGAAAAAGAAACTTTACAGCAAAAAAAAACTGAGCAGCTGTCAAGTAAGCAGAAGGGGTTTGAGCACAACGGGCTTAATCAAGAGGCGATGGCATGATAGCGGCTTCAGAAAACATGACAACATCAGACAAAGTAATTGTACAAGTCAGAGACCTTAAAGTTCACTTTAGAGTTGATAATAAAGGTGGCTGGCCATGGCAACCAAAGCCGACTTTAAAAGCGGTAGATGGAGTGAGCTTTGATATTTATGAGGGAGAAACCCTGGGCGTTGTTGGTGAGTCTGGCTGTGGAAAATCGAGCTTAGCCAGAGCCTTGATTGGATTAATACCAGCACACTCTGGCTCTGTTTTATGGTTAGGGCAGGATCTTACTCAATTAAATCAGGATGAATTGAGAGAAAAAAGACAGGATTTACAGTTTATTTTTCAGGACCCATTAGCGTCTCTCAATCCAAGAATGACAATTGGTGAAATTATTGCCGAACCATTACAAACCTTTTTTCCTGATATGAGTAAACGTCAGGTAGAAGAAAAAGTTAAAGCCATGATGAGTAAGGTAGGTTTATTACCCAATGTGGTTAACCGTTACCCCCATGAATTTTCTGGTGGTCAGTGTCAACGGGTGGGTATTGCCAGAGCATTAATTTTAGAACCCAAGCTGGTGGTTTGTGATGAGCCTGTGAGTGCGTTAGATGTGTCTATTCAGGCGCAAGTTGTTAACTTACTTAAAGAATTACAGCGGGAAATGAAGCTTTCTCTGGTGTTTATTGCTCATGACTTAAGTGTAGTTAAACACATCAGTGATCGGGTAATGGTAATGTATCTGGGAAATGTTGTGGAGCTGGCCAGTAGTAAAGAGTTATATACTAATCCACTGCACCCTTATACTCAGGCACTGTTGTCAGCAGTGCCATTGGCTGATCCAGAAAAAGAAAGAGATAAACAGGCGCAAATTTTAGTTGGTGATCTTCCATCACCCATTAACCCACCCAAAGGTTGTGTTTTTTGCACTCGTTGCCCTATCGCAGAAGCTCGGTGTCAGCAGCAACGGCCAACATTGCAAGCGATTGATAACCATCAAGTGTCTTGTTTAAAAGTAGAAGGTGGGAACTGTTAAAGCGTTTTAATTTAACTCTCTCAATGAAGGCTTCTTTATTTAGCCAAAGCAAATGGCTTTTAGCGACGAGAACAAATCTTATCTTAAAAGTCATTCGCGAAGGGAGGTGTTAGTAGTCAGCATCATTTAAGCTAGGTGCTTAGCCTTAATCTTAGCGCGGACAGTTTAGGTTTAACTAACTGGATAATAATGCTCTCTGCGCCAGTTGCTTTTGAACAGTAAGCAGTGTTTTGGCTGTTATAGGTAAAGTACCACAAGCTAAAATGACAAACGGTATAAACAACGATACCAATCAAGGTCATTACAGACATTGATAGGAAGTCTATGAAAAAATTATACTGTAGTGGAAACCATTTTGTTAACAGTAACAAAGAAGCCATAAGTAAAACAGCTGACAAAGTTGTACGGGTTAATGGCCAAAGTAACTGAAAGACTGGTAAGGAGAGTAGTCGGCAACTGATTACTAGACTTAATGCTGTGCTGAGGATCGCAGTTACCAGGATACTAAGAAGTGCTTCTGTTATATAGCCTTGTATAATAAAGTAGCTGAATAAAGAAATTCTGATTGCTCCTTGAATGAATAAAATAGCAGTTACTATTTGCGGTTTTGCCAGAGCATAATAGATTGACAAAGTTGCGCCTGTGACTAATGAAAATGCCCCTGCAAGGCAAAAAATCTTTAACATCCATGATTCACTTAGCCATTTTTCACCTAATAACGTGATAACAAAATGTTCATTTAGTGCCGCAAGTGTAGTAGCTATTGGTACGCCAAAAAATGCAATCATAGCAATACTATTAAGAAATACTTGAGCTAATTGGGGTTTGTCGTCTGTTAATTTTGAATAGCCAGGAAATAGCGCTTTTTGTATAGGAAGTACTAACTCAACAGTGGTGATATCAGCAACCTCTTTCATCATTGAGTAGTTTCCAAGTATTTTAGTATTGAGTGAGCTACCAACAATTAACATCATCAGGCGATTGTTTGCATAGAGCAGAACATTTGTAAATAACATCCATTTTGAAAAGCTTAACAAACTACGCCAGCTTTTTAAGGAGAGAGAAGGGCGGTAACTACTCATAATGAAACTAAGAATTAGGCCTGCTAAACAGTTAGTAATCATGCCAAAAACTAAAGCCCAGTAAGACTTTAATAAAAGACCAGCACCTACAGTTACTAAAAAAGATAGAATTTTTTTACCGAATTCAAAGTTAAACTCTTTCTTCAGATTTAGCTCTTTACGAAAGTTGACAACGCCAATGTTGGTGAAACCTTGTATGATGGCCATGCCTGCTAAGCAAAGAAAAATTGGGACTAACTGGGGTTCATTAAACAGGCTTGCGATAGGATAACAGCCAATCAGCAGACCTATTGCGATAAATAGCCCCATAAGAATATTTAAGCTCCAAGCGGTATTGTAGTCGTCCTTGGTTGCTTGCTGATTTTGTATTAACGGTAAGTCGAAGTTAAAGGTAGTGACAACATCTAAGATGGCATAAAAACTCATAGCAAGTGCAACAATTCCGTAATCTTCAGGAACAAGCAGCCTAGCCATAATAAACAGACTAACAATGCTTAATAGGCGAACACACAGCCTTAGGACTACCATCCAAACTGCTCCAATGCCCATTTTTTTTGTAATGTCAGTGTTGCTCATATATACGAAATATGACTTATTGTCAGTTGGCTTGTTATTGAGTGAGGTCCCGCTCAATATAGCATAAGCGATCTATACTTTATAGAATTTTAAAAAATACTATGACAATTGATTGTAATTTTTATTAATTTTAATTGTTAATAGTACTTTTTAGTGAAAGGAATGAAAGCTTTTACAATATTTTTTAAAGATTAGTGCTTTGTAAATAAATAGGGAGTTTTTCTGGGGATGTGGGAGTGTGTAAGTTAGTACTTTTGATTAATAACGTCTAGTTTGATTTATAATTAAATGCACTTTGGAAGACATTTGTTTGCATCTAAATAGTTGCTGGCGTAGTTCTGGCGAATGAATGTTAAGACAAACTTCTAGTGATTAGTCCTAAATATCATTCGCGAAAAGTGCCTTAGTTGGCACCTGCTTGCTTTAATGCGTTTATATAAACCTTTGCTTGCTGGTGGCAGCTAATAGTTGTTAGAAAAGTTTCACCTTCTTTATTTCTGGCATTGATGTTGTGGCCTGCTGCAATAAAAAATGTTAAGAATCGGCTAAAATCATCCTCACGTAGTGCTCGATAAGCGTTGGTCAGTATGTGGTAGTCATTATTGGTGCCATCATAAGATTGAGTGGCTAACAGTTCTTTTAAACGCTCATCAGATACATCTTCGCCAATAACTTTTTGTTTATCTTTTTTCACTGAAATACACCTGCTAAAAACAAAGTCAACAGGGTAAATTTTACCAGGCTTATGGTAAGTAGGCTATGACAGGCTGAAAAGAATACAATAGGAACAGGTACAACTACTTGGTTATCTGTTGCTTTCCTTAGGCAACAGATAACCAAGTAGTTGTACTCTATGATAGTGGTAGAGGGTGTTCCTTAATGGCCTTTTAGAGCATAAATGCCTGGTGCATTACGCCAGTAGCCTTTATAGTCCATTCCGTAACCAAAAATATAGCGGTCTTCTATTTGTAAGCCGATATAGTCAGCATCAAGGCTAACTCCTTTTCTATCATGCTTTTTCTCAACCAGCACGGCTGTGATTACTGACTTGGCTTCAGCTTTTCGGCAATAGTCAACAATTGCTGCAAGAGTATGTCCTTCATCTAAAATATCATCGATGATTAGAACGTTACGGCCTTTCATTTCCGTATTTGGCTTAACCAGCCAATTTAATTCTCCGCCTCGAGTTTCGTTACGGTAACGGGTAGCGTGGATATAGTCTATTTGTAAAGGGAAGTTCAGCTTGGTCAAAAGCTTACCACTGGTGACAAGTCCACCATTCATAATGCAGAAAACCAGTGGATTACTGTTAGCCAGATCAGCTGTGATAGCTTGTCCCATGCGGTCGATGGCTGCTTCAACTTCTGCATCGTCATATAAGCAGTCTGCTTCAGCATACACCTCTTTAATATGGTCAAGATCAACAGGCATGAATGGGAACCTCACTAAGCGTTGGATAAGTATGTAATACAATAGCCAAAATGATACACCAGAAGTCTAGGTTTCTGATGAGTTTTGTTACTAGTGTAATGCCCCTAACAGTAGCCAACGATTTTACCCTGAGATTGGTGCCATACACTAGATATAAAGGGCGCAACCATACTAAGGATTAACCAATTGAGCAAGCTTTTTCTTGGGGTTGATGACAACAATCTGATTGTTCTAATAATGCAGTAAAAGAGGGTTCTTATTGAGCTAAGTGAAAGTGTATCGCCAAATCAACGAGTGTTGTATGCCTTTTTCTCTATATTAAATGCTGTCAAGAGGGGGGTAAGAAGCTTGAGTGAGGGGTAAACCTCACTTAGTATGAAGCACGACACGATAAGCACTACGATAAGTAACTGATTAATAACAAGCAGAGTGAAACATGAAAGTCCATGAGATTAAGCATCCTTTGGTACAGCATAAACTTGGATTAATGCGTAAAGAAGGGATTAGCACCAAGGGGTTCCGTGGGTTAGCGAGTGAAGTAGGTTGTTTGCTTACTTATGAAGCAACAAAAGACTTACCATTAGAGGATAAGGTGATTACTGGTTGGGCAGGGAACGTTACGGTTAAACAAATAAAAGGCAAAAAAATTACTGTGGTGCCTATTTTGCGTGCGGGCCTTGGTATGTTGGATGGAGTATTAGAACTTATTCCCAACGCTAAGGTTAGTGTAGTAGGGCTTTACCGCAATGAAGAAACCTTAGAACCTGTACCCTACTTTGAAAAGTTGGTAAGTAATATTGGTGAGCGGATGGCGCTGATAGTAGACCCGATGTTAGCAACAGGGGGATCAATGGTGGCTACTATCGAAATGTTAAAAAAAGCTGGTTGCCATGAAATCAGGGTATTAGTCCTGGTTGCAGCGCCTGAGGGGATCAAAAAAGTAACAGATGCTCACCCCGATGTAGAGATATTTACCGCCTCTATTGATGAGAATCTCAATGAAAATGGTTATATTATTCCAGGCTTGGGAGATGCTGGGGATAAAATTTTTGGTACAAAGTAATGTGTAAAAAGTCTGTTGTGAAAGGTATATCTTTCGCAACAGACTTTTGGGAAAAGTGGTATTATCCGCCAGTTTTTGGCGAGTTAGTAATTTTTCTACCGATAATGGGTAAGTTATTTGAAATTTTTATTGGCCCATCCGCTATATTACCTAGATTACGATAAACTATAAGCTCTTTTTCCTGGGCATTATAATTAGAGGGCATTTTAAATCGCTTGACTTCTTTAAATTGGTCACTTCTAAGAACATTCTGTAACTTAGCCATTTGATCTAGATCTACCCAAAAATTTGGTTGGGCGACAATGTAATGAACGCCCATTTTATTAATTAAATCATTTATTTCAGCTTCACTATAGCTTTGCTGTTTAACGCCTAGTGAGCGTCGTACAGCAACTTCCAATAATAATTTATCTGCACGTAAAATATTTACATCAGGGCGATTTGATTTGGCTCGCATATTGAAAATAAACGAGCCATCTCGGTAGCCAGAGAATAATACATTACTATTGTCTGGTGTAACTTCGGCTATATAGTCAACAACATCGCGGTAGCCATCCACATAATGTACTGGTCGCGAAATACTTGTCATGGTTAGTGTTAATACCCCAATTAAAATGCAGCTTGTGGCAGCCCATAACGCTTGATTTTTAAATATCTTATTTTGAAAGAGCTTGCTTTGAAATAGATAATGACAAGTAAAGCCAGCAAAAATAGCGATAGGAAGGAGCAAATAGATGCTGTGTCTGGTCTCTTTTAAATCAATAGATGAGTAAAATAGGTATCCAACTACGAGCCACGATATTAAAAATAAACTATTATGAATGTTGGGCCTAGTGGTGAATGGCCAGAGCCATAATGTAACAAAAACAGCTGAGGTAAGCAGTACAGGCCAACCAGCTTGTGCAGGAAGTCGTAGTGCATACCAAATCCAACCATCAATTGATAGTCTTGAAACAATAGCATCACTAATACCCATCGCAGATTGAACATTCGCTTGTCCAAACTCAATTGTTAAAAGTATTAGTGGTAAAATACCTATAATTGCCAGCCCTGCAATGATATAGCTATGTTTATCTTTAATGAGTGAGTACCCTCTGGCGCTTATTAAGGCAATTAAGTAAGGTAAACAAACGAAAGCAATAGAAATTTTTGTATATACTCCTAGCACTAGCAAGGCAATACTTAGGTATAAGCATGAAATACGTTGCTCACGAGTGTACCTAACTAAGAAGTAGCTGCTCCATACCAAAAAGGCAAATGCAGGTATTTCTAGCATTATTTGACGGCCCCAGTAAGCTATCTCTGGAGAAGCGACAATCATGAGAGCGACGCCAAAAGACAACGGTGCTGTTAACCATTGGCGAGCTAAAAAGTAACATCCACAAGCAAAAAATGCATAGCATATGAAAAGCACGAATAAAGCTGTTTCTTGAGAAACACCGAAAATGGCATAAAAAGGCGCCAATAAAAATGAGAAAAGTGGTGGATAAAATAAAATCGTAAGAGCTGGATATTGTGAGTAGTAATCATAAGCATAAGTAACAGGATCATAAAATGGAGCTGCTCCAATAAAATCCATTACAAAAGCACCATTTAGTGCATGACGTGGAGAGTCTGGCCATGAAAAAGCACCGCCAACAGGTGCGCCTGTCAAAAATAAAAAAGCAACGATAAGACAAAGTAGAATACAATAAATGGTACTTTGGTATTGTTTGTACTTCATATTTATACTCATGCTGATTTACCAACTAAAACACACCCACAAGCAATAAGCAGTGTTCCAAATACACGAGCTGGTGTTAATGTCTCATTAAGTAGCAATGCACTAAAAGCCATTGTCACTAAGAAACTGATACCAACAAATGGATATGCAACAGAAAGCTCCACTTTTGATAGTACCCATAGCCACATGGCAACACTTAATCCGTAAATTATCAAGCCTATCCAAATAAAGGGAGATATTGCTGCAGCCACTAGTGATTCAGTAATGCTACTTTGCAAAGCTGAGGCCATAGAGGGTTTAGTGACACCTAGCTTAAAAGCGAGTTGAGCACAAGCAGATAGTGTTACAGTAAGTAAAGTTAAGCTGAGAACAAGATATGTCATATAATAACCTTATTATATTTGAAAGTACTTAGCAGAAAGTACAACAATAAGAAACCCGAATCCGACAAACTGGCTGACTCTATCTTTTATTGCAAATACAATCGGGTCGTCAGCTATTTTCCCTCTCCGTGCACCTACCCATACACGATTACCCCAATATAGAATGAGGAAACAAAGTAACCATAATAATTGAGGACTTTGATATAAGGTGGTAACTTCTTCGCTATTAATATAAAGTGAGAGAACTAATACTGAGGCTGTTATATTAGCAATACCCAGGGTAAACATTGTTTCTTGATCAGAGACACTATAACCGCGCCCGCTAGCTTTATTTGCATTATGATGAGTAGCCTTAGCAAGAGAGTAAAGTTCAATATAACGTTTTAGGTAGGCCAAGCTTACAAAAATAAAAATAGAAAAGCCTAGTAACCAAGATGATAAAGTGACACCAATAGCCACTGACCCTGCTACAATACGTGTTGTGTATAGTATAGCTAACGTCATGACATCAGCGGTTGATACTCGTTTAATAATAAATGAGTAAGCATTGATGGCAATGTAATAAAAAACAAGTATTATAAAAAATGATAAAGGAAGTAGTAGCCAAGCAAGAATAAAAGAAAGTAAGGGTAAAATAATAGCACTTGCTATACCAATCGACAGTGGCAGTGTGCCTGCAGCTAATGGTCTAAATCGTTTGGTGTTATGGTTTCGATCAGCTTCCAGGTCTAACATGTCGTTTAAAAAATAACCGCCAGAAGCGCAAATACTAAAGGATAAAAAGGCTATCACTGCAGAAAAGACAGTTGCTGGTTCATAGTAACTATGGGAGGTAAATAAGGGCACAAATACTAATAGGTTTTTCACCCACTGGTGTACTCGCATTGCCTTGATAAAGGCTAAACCTGTTGATTGAGTAGGAGTGATAATTTTTTCTGCTTTTCCATTACGTTTAGCTTTTTCTATATCTTTAAGAGGTGCATTAACAAATATATTTGAATCCGCTTTTTGCCATATGGGTCTGTCAGCTAAACTGTCTCCTGCATAACTAAAATTATCATTACCTACAATATTTTGTATGCTTGCCAGCTTATTACTGCCTTTAAGGTTATTTGTGTTATCAGATGCAATCACTTGGTCGAAAATACCAAGGTACTTAGCAACAGTGTTTGCAAAGGCTTGGTTTGAGGCAGTAGCTAAAATTAGTCGTTTTCCTTGTTTTTTTTGTGTTTTTAAATAGTCGACTAATTCAGTTGTATAAGGAAGATTTTCAGCATTAATTTCAACTAGGTTGGCTACTTTTGCTTTAGCTACTTGCCTCCCCTGTAGCAGCCAAAAAATAATTTGAAAAATATAAAATGGCTTTTGTTTGATAAGCTTTAAGATCGACTCAAGAAATAAGTCTGTGCGTACCAATGTACCATCTAGGTCGACAAATATATACTTGACTTCTGTGCTCATTGCTTATACTTCCTTATATACTACTTAATAAAGCTGTCAATAAATATGTAAGTATTAAAACAACTTAAGGATAAAAATATAAATATTTTTAAATGGTAAAACTATGAAATGATATTGTAATGCAAATAGTCGTTGTCTCCTATTTTGTGTATGAGAAATAGTCTATAAGAAAACGCTTGCTAATCAAACTAATTTTTTATTTGATTTTTTATTGTTATATAGCTAATAGGTATTAGTTGTGCTTACTGATAACAACATAACTATACCCGTCGCGAATCATTTCTAGGTTTTGTTATCGTCGCTTCTCACCCCAATCACCTATTTATATAGGCTCATGAGGCTTCGTCACTTGATGGCCTCACCTAAAAATCCTTCGCATTGGGTATAATATCCTTCGCAAGCAGTTTACGTTTATTGCTCCTGTCATTACTCTAATGATTAGAGCCATCTCTACTTTTTTTAGCCTCATTTTCTAGTGAAATTCCCACTTTAGCTAATTTGATAAACTTGAGCCAAGAGGATGTAAATAAAGTGTCAATTAACTGTTGAAATAGTTGATACTTTTTCAATGTATAGGGATACCAATTAGGCTCAATTTTATTTGATTGCTTGTCAACTAAAATGGATTTACTTCTGGTGAATGCGAGCAAACCTTCCTTACCTTTTGCTCGCCCGAAACCACTCTGTTTAACACCACCAAAGGGTAAAGCAGGGTTGCCCTCCGTTAACATAACATTATTAATGGAAACTGCACCCACCTGTAGGGCACTGGCCACTCGTTTGGCTCGGCTAAGGTCTCGACTCCATATACTTGCACTGAGACCGTAGGGTAATTGATTTAACTGTGTGGTTAATTGTTTTTCATCAGTAAACGGTAATAAAGCAATAATAGGGCCAAAGGTTTCTTCTTGATATAGTTTCATTTCTGGTGAAATATTGGTGATTAGGGTAGGTGGAAAAAACCGACCTTTTTCATTAAAGGTACTTCCCCCTGCAATAAGGTTTGCACCTTTTTCAATCGCATCATCCAGCTGTTGCTTGACAATATCTAGTTGAAAATCAGTTGTCATTGCGCCTATATCAGCGTCTCCTTGGTCCCCTGTGTTAATAACTAATTGTTGTATTTCGGTAGTTAGCTGCTTGGTAAACTGTTCGAAAATATCTTGATGAATATATAATAACTCAACTGATGTACAGGATTGTCCCGCATTAGTAAGCCCCCCCCATAATGCACCTGCTACTGTACGCTTAATATCAACATCAGGAAATACCATCATTGCATCCTTACCACCCAGCTCCAAGTCGACAGGGATGATATGTTGAGCTGCTTTTTTCAGAATAGCCTTGCCTGTGCGAGTACTTCCTGTAAAGAAAATTTTATCTGGCCTTTCATCAATGAGTCTTTCTGCAGTAACACCTGAACCATAGACAACTTTTAAGCTTTGTTTTAATAGAGGAGATGCAGCACAAATTTCTTCGATTAGGCCGGTAAGAGGTGTATGCTCAGAAGGCTTAAAGATAACACTGTTTCCAGCAAGAAATGCTCCGGTAATAAAAGTCATGGCAATATGAAAAGGGTAATTCCAAGGAGCAATCACTAATACCGTTCCATAAGGTTCATGCTGAATATAAGACTTCTTACCAAGTAATGAAATGGGGGTCGACACTTTTTGTGTTTTAAGAATTTTTTGAGCATGAGTTTTATTCCAGTGTAAATTATCTAATACGCCTAATACCTCTGAAACAAGAGCATCGGTTCTAGACTTTCCTGTGTCTGTCACAATGCTATTGCAGATTAATTCTTTATTCACTTTTATATAGTGTATGATTTTATCGACTTCTGCTGCACGCTGACTAACTGAAAATTGGAGTAAGTCTCGTTGGGATGCTCTGAGTGTTTGATAGATATTTTTTATTTGAGCAACATCAGTTTCTTCAGTTATCAGTGGCTTTCTTAATTTTAAATAGTCATCCGTTTGGTGGCTAGGTTGTTGAGATGGAGACTTAGTAGACATGGGCTAACTTTCCTGATGGTTTTTTATAATAACATTGCTTTGAGTGGATGGTTGGCAACTGACATGATAATTGATTGCATCATGAACACGGCTAATGTTCTGGTATGGGTCTGTGAGGTTACTGTAATACAAACTAAACACGAGACCTTTCACTCCCCAAAAGCCTAAACGACAGTACTGTCCGATAAAGCCAGGGATATGGCTTAGTGTATTTAATGAGGTGATAAAAAGAGGGATACAGCGAGGGGGTAGAAATGATAGAAAAGTTAATAGGCCTTTCAATTCCTTAATGTTTTGTATAGAGGTAAAGTCTAATACTTCGTCAATATGATGTAAGCAGCCGGTTTCACTAAAGGAAGGTAATTGCCCATAGCCTGGGGCAAGTATATCTCCCAGCTGTTGTAATACATCAAGTTGACGAGTTGATAGTTGGTGGGAAATGATAGATTTCATGGTATTCTTTTTTATAAGAAGGTTATTATAAATATATTTAATTTTTTATTTGTAATAGTAAAGGTTCCCTATAAGGCCTCTTCTAACCAGGAGGGCTGTTTAGAGTGAGTAGTAACAGTTTGATAGCCAGCTAAGTCTAAAATGGCCTGGCTTGCCTTATGTGCTAAGGCCATTACTGATAACGAAGGGTTAATGCCTGGTGCACAAGGAAAAATTGAACTATCGACAACATGGATATTGTCGTAACCAAATAGTTGAAAACTTTCGTTAACAACTGCCTGGTTGGGATTGAGGCCAATTGTACAGCCTCCCATTAAGTGCAATCCAATCGGTGTGTGTGGTTTGTAAATGACGTTGGGACGGAGACTAGAGAAAATATTATAGACTTGCTCTATGCCTGCATTTACCTTCTGTTGATCAAGATCAGATAACGCTTTATAGATTTTGAGCAGGCCTTTTCTGGTGAGTTTGATTTGACCTGGGTTTTCGTCTTGAATAGCCACTTCAATGCAAGCAAGATGACGGTATCGTTGCATAAACTGGTGATGAGAAACGCCGTAACCGGATTTCATCATAGCAGTGGCAATGGGGCCACCAAAAACATTTTCTAGTTTAAAACCTTGTTGGCGAAACCTTGGATCTGCTGATTTTAATGCTTGGAAGGCACCTTTATGAGCATCAACAGGCTCAGGCATATCTGCAAACACCATGTATTGTGGATGACAAAAAAAGCCTTTTCCCAGAGCAGGCAGAGACTGACCAAAACCAGATTTTAATAACAGTTCAGTGCTGCCTATAGCGCCAGCAGCAACGATAACGCGCTTTGCCCTTACCTGGAGGGGGGTATTATTTTTAGTGCCATAAATAACGGTTTGTGGTTTACCATGGATAATTTGCTGAACCTGAACCTGATCGATTAAATGAACACCTTGTTGCAATGCTTTAGGTAAAAAAGTGACAGTCATACTTTGCTTGGATTGGCGATTACAGCCACCTAAACAGACAATGCAGTCATTGGATTTATGGTTATGACATTGGCTTTGGCCGCGTCGTAAGGGGGCATATTTTAATTGGTTATTCTCAAAACCTTTGGCATAGAGGTGAGCATTACCATTCCAGTATTGTTTAGGAATTACTTCAAGTCTGAGATGTTGTTCGATTTGACTATAATGTTGATTTAATTCCTGTGAGTTAAACCAACTGATGCCTGAATGCTGTTTAAAGTTATCGATAGCTATTTGATCAAACCGGTCAAGTAAGCATTGATTTACAACAGTACCCCCTCCCACTACTTTGCCTCTTAAAAATAGCAGGTTCGCTTGATGATTTAACTCCATACCACCTTGCCAAAATAGTTGGCTGTTGGCGTGTAGTTCATTTGTAGGGTACTGACCTGCGGGGATATTTTTACCTGCTTCGAGTAAACAGACACTTGCACCAGACTGGCTTAAAAAATAACTCAGGACACTACCCGCAGCACCAGTGCCAATAATGGCAAAGTCATATAGTCGGTTCATGATAATATTGTTCTTATTTTTTTATTTGTTATCAAACTGTAAATTTGGCACTTTAGTTCAGCCAAAAAAATAATGCTATCTATAAAACAAGTCAGAATGGAATATCTTCTATGACATTTTTATATAGTATACCTATTCGCTAATGACTTTGTGGTGATAGAGGGTATCTCTCAATGGCTTCTCCTAAAAGTCATTCGCTTTGGTTATAATTTTTAACCTTTCTTAAGCCAATATACAACTCCAACTGCCTAACTTTAACTGTCTTATCGGATACAGCAACTACCGAATTATTATTATTTTTATAAGGAGCTTGTTTGCATATTTTACATAGGGTGTAAAGCTTGTGTTGGGAGTAAACGTAATTTGTTGAAATAACTTAACTTTTTAGGGTTGGTACCCTACATGCAATAGAGGATGCACGTAGGCGGCTTGAAAAGCTATCGTTAATATCCTTGAGGGAAACCCTGATGAAGTTAAAATCCTTAGTAACAGCAACCTTATTAACCACTGGTATGTTTGCTTCTCTCAATGCTTCTTCTGCATTGTTGACGTTTGATTTAGTAGATGGGGGGGAGTTTAGAAATACAATTGATACTGATGGTGCACCTATTGTCCCTGTTCCTGGTGGTAATGCTACAGAAACCACCAGTTTTATCTCATGGGGTGATACCAACATGAGTAATCTGTTGTTGACTTCTCAAAACTCTGTGGATATTAATGCAGCTGGTACACCAGCACTATTATCAACCATTAAACATAACAATATGCCAATTGATGGACCTACCTTGGCCAGTGGGCAGATATACGGTGTTTTAGAAATGAGTAGTATGGGGACTTTAAGTACGGCTCATTATAAAATTCCAGGTAGCCCAACATTAGCTGATGTAGCTAATGCAGTATTTGCGGAGGCTGGTGAAACATTGCCAGGAGGTGTTGATATTAATAATACGATTGCTAGTTTATTTAATTTTACTTTCTTTGAAACACTAAACTCAGCAACCCCTTGTCCATTTGGTGATCCACAACCTTGTGATGATAAATTTGAGTCAAGCTTGTTTGGTGGAATTCCAATTCCTATTCAAATAAAGTTATTGATTGATTCAGAAGCGTATATGTTAACTATTTTCAATACTTTTGATATGAATGGTGACATCAATACAGCTATTATGAGTGTGAATGGTATGGCTGAATTTTTAACTGAAGAAAGCGCTATGACCACTCTATATACCTTTGCTCAGCTAATGTATGTACCTGAGCCTTCTACTTTAGGTGTTTTAGGATTAGGCTTGTTAGGTATGGCATCAAGGAGAAAAATGCTAAGCTAAAGCTAAAGTTACTTTGTCAAAAGCGCAGTGAGAACTGCGCTTTTTTTTATCTATTATTTTGACAGTAGAGGTACTGTGTTTATGATTAGTTAAATCTCCTTATTTTAGAGTGCGCCTTTTGTTTTATTTAAATGTGGGTCACATATAATAACTATACAAATAACGCAGTTTTTATTTTGATGATTCGGTTGTTAGCCAGTGCTCTCCTATTTTTTATACTCTCCTCAATACTAAATAAGGGATATTTGTTTTCCCTAATACCTAATAGCCTGTAAAAAAGCAGCTTGTATAGACAGCTTATATAGTGAGTTATAGCTGGAAATCTATAATGTGGCATAGAATGGATGACCCTATACTCACTGATAGCACGCTTTATGATGAGAGTAGCCATGTCACTTTATGATTTTCCAGCTATACCTATAGAAAAGCTACATACCGCTTGCTGATAAGGAGAGTGACTGGTGATTAAACAAAACAAGTGCTTGTTGCCTTGGCGTAGTGGGTTATCACTAGTCAGCTGTATTGGTTTTGCTGTATTTGCATTGAATGTGAAAGCTAATATGACTCCTGCAAAACCCCAGCTAAGGGATTGGTATTTTCCTACTCAGTTACCACAGAACCCCGAAGGTAATAAAGTAAAAGTCGGCTGGGATATCTGGCATGGCAATAAAGGTGATCATTGGAAAGTTAAAGTCAATGACCAAATAATCCATAATGCTAAATTATCCTCATTTGATTCAGGTACTAAACATCAGCATGATGAAACAGAGGTTTTACTCTCAACTGCTGGTGAATATCGCATTGTAGTTGAATTA
Organism: Spartinivicinus poritis; assembly: GCF_028858535.1. NCBI lineage: Bacteria > Pseudomonadati > Pseudomonadota > Gammaproteobacteria > Oceanospirillales > Zooshikellaceae > Spartinivicinus > Spartinivicinus poritis. The sequence continues at coordinate 62,357 of NZ_JAPMOU010000016.1, read as the reverse complement.
TGTCGAGGAATAGCTGAGCAAGAAGTTTGTACTACAAGTAAAACGAAACAAGTTCTGATTGCTGCAAAACAGCCTACGCGTCCTTATATTTCTTGGATGCCTCGCCATTATCAAGCAGCATCAGGCCAAGCGAAAGTGTCCCTTGAGTGGAATATGTGGTGGGGAGACAATGGCGATCACTGGCGTTTATATGATAATGGTAAGCTTATTCACTCTGCAAAGATCAAGTTTAATAGCCCAAAACCACAAAAAGCTATCCATCACTTTGAACTGATAAAAAATGGCTCGCATCAATTAAAAGTTGAATTATGTAGTGGTCAAGAAGAACAGCAGCAGTGTATAGCGAGTACGCCAACCACAGTGCATGTAAAAGGAGCTACTGACGATAATAGCGAGCCAGATGATGGTAAGGTGCCAGCAGCACCAGAAGGATTGGAAATTGGTGCATTTTTGCCTGAAGAGTTGACAGTTGGAATTGATTGGCTGGACAAAAGTGACAATGAACAGGGGTTTATTGTTGAGCGAAAAGTAGATAAAGCCAATTGGCAGCAATTAAAAAAGCTGATGACTAATAGCACGCGTTATTTTGATGGCAATTTAGCAGAGGGCAAACAATACACTTATCGTATTGCTAGTTATAATAAGCAGGGTCAGTCCAGCTATTCAAATACAGCAACCATTGATGTTAAGCCGCAAGCCAATAAGCCTAAAGCACCCTCAGAATTACAAGCCAAGATAGTTGATAGCGCAGTAATATTAAGTTGGCAGGATAACAGTGATAATGAAGTACAATTTAAAGTTTTCCGACAACTGTTGCCAAGCAAAGACTGGTTATTGCTAACAAATATTTCTGCAGATGTCACAACATTTACTGACTCAACAACTATAGCGGGTAAGTCTTATCAATATAAGGCTCAAGCAGTTAATCAGCAAGGGGCTTCAGCGTTTAGTAACCAGGTGACTATTACACTACCAGGCACTGATACCGATCCAGCAGCAAAATACCAGGCTGATTGCGCAACTTGTCATGGCGATAAAGGTCAAGGCAAAGGTAGTTATCCACCCTTAACGAAAAAAATACCGTTGGCTGAACTAACTCAAATAATTCACGATCGAATGCCATTAGGAGCACCAAAAAGCTGTGTCGATAATTGTGCAAGTGGTATTGCCCAGTATATTTTAGATAATTTTGTTAAAGATACTAATGATGACGATGATGGCGACGGAGATATACCGGATGATGGGGATAATAATAACCCCACTTGTAATGAAGGCTCACCAGTACCTCAACAGTTACGTTTATTAACCCGTTATGAGTATAAAAACTCCATTAAGGATTTGCTTGGGGTTGATACCGCAGTGTCAGAAAATTTCCCTGTGGAAACCCGAGTAAAAGGTTTTGATAATAACGGTAAAATTGCCGTTGTTACTAGCCGTCATATTGACGAGTATTTTACAGCGGCGAAGCAACTGGCTGAATTAGCCGTTAATCAACACAAAGATAAATTGCTTGACTGTAAACCAAATGGTAAAGATTGTGCTAAACGATTTGTACAGACATTTGGGCAAAAGGCTTTTCGGCGGCCATTATCTTCTGATGAGGTGAGCCGTTATCAACAGCTTTTTGCCAATGCTGCTGGCTTTGATAATGGTTTAAAACTGGTGATTGCCTCTATGCTTGGGTCACCTCACTTTCTCTATCGGTCTGAGATGGGAGAAAAACAAGCGGATGGCTACTTTAAGCTCACGAACTGGGAATTGGCTAGTCTACTGTCGTATAGCTTTTGGGGAACAATGCCAGATAATACTCTCTTTGAAGCCGCTAAAAATAATCAACTGACTAGCGCTGAGCAAATTAAACAGCAGGCTGCTCGACTATTGGCTGATAAACGAAGTAGAAAACATATTAAAAACTTTTCTAGTCAATGGTTAAGTGCAACACCTAGTCAGATTGGTAATAAGGATAATAAACAGTTTCCTAATTTTACTATCAAAGTACGTAAGGCGATGGATGATGAAATAGAACATTTTGTTAACCATGTTATTTTCGAATCGTCAGGTCAGTTGAGTGAGCTTTATCAAGCAAATTATGTTTTTGCTAATAAAACTCTGGCGAAATACTACGGTTTAAATGGAGTCGATGGAAATGATTTTAAGAAAATCGAAGTCACTAATGGTAATCGTGGTGGTATCTTAACTCTTGGAAGTATGCTGGCGACTACAAGCCACTCCAATGAAGCTTCTCCTATTAAGCGTGGTGTACTTGTGAGAGAGCGATTGTTGTGTCAGGACTTACCGCCTCCTCCACCAGATGTTGATAACACACCTCCTGGCTTGGATCCAACTAAAACTACTCGGGAGCGCTTTAAAGCACATACGGAAAATGCTCGCTGTCAAAGCTGCCATCAATTTATTGATGATGTAGGGTTTGGTTTTGAAAACTTTGATGGGGCTGGCGGTTACCGCACGGTAGAAAATGGTAAAACAATTGATGTTAGTGGTGTCGTTCGAGGTTTGGAAGGGCTGGGTAATAGTACAACGCATAACTTTTTGGGTACAAAACCACTTAGCGAACTACTTGCCAATAGTAACTCGGCTAAACAGTGTGTAGCGGTCCAATATTATCGTTATACCACTGGTCATGAAGAAACTAAGGCGGATGCTTGTGCAATAAAAGTGCTGGGTCATAAATTTAAGCAAAGCAATTTCAACCTAAAAGCACTACTACAAGGTATTACAGCGCTGAAGTCATTTACTTTACGTAGCCAGGCGAAATAACCCTAACAGGAGTCGTATTAATGGTAGACCAAGGTATTTTAAAAAGTCGACGTCGGTTTTTGCAGGGGTTATTGGCTGCTGGCTCTATAGCACCTTTTGCACTACCCAATATAGTACGACCAGCTTTTGCGGAAGCTGCGGCTGCTAAACGAGTTATTTTTGTTTATGTGCCTGATGGGTGTATTCCCAGTCAATGGCATCCTAAAGGCACTGAGTTTGACTTCACTTTGCCAGAAATGACTGCCTCATTGGAACCAATCAAGAAGCATTGCGTGTTTATTGAAGGATTAAATATGTATGCTGGTGGGCCAACTCATGAAGGTGGTATACGTAAAGTACTTACTGGCGCAGGTGATGTTTCATTAGATTATTTTCTAGGGACTAAAATTGGTCAGCAAACGCCTCATGCTTCTTTGCACTTAGGAGTGGCAACTACCTTTCAAAACGGCAGTGGCAGTATGAGTTATTTAGGAAAGAATCGGCCAATCATGCCTGATGATAATCCGCTTAATGTTTTTAATCGTGTATTTGGTAAGTCTATAGGTGGAGAGAACATTTGGCAGGGTGCTACCGCAGACCCTATAGATGTGAGTATCCTAGACACAATGCTGGCCGATTTAAATGATCTGAGAGGTAAGCTGGGAAATACAGAAAAAGCCAAGCTGGATACCCACTTAGAGTCGCTAAGGGAGTTAGAAAAGCGGATAAAAACAACACCAAATGTATGTAATACCTCCGACTTTAATAAAGAAGGATTTAAAGTTGACCCAAAAGACTATTACCCTAAAACGTACCATAAAGAGCAGCATTTTCGGCTAATAGGGAAGTTACAAATGGATTTAATGGTGATGGCGTTAGCGTGTGATATGACGCGAGTCGCTTCCTTAATGTGGTCGCACCCAGTGAGTCCAGCTAAAATTGCTGAAACTGGCGTAAGTATTAATAATCATGATGCTTCTCATTATGGCAATAATCCAAATGGTGCTTTAGCGAAAAACTTTATCAAACTTAAGCGTTGGTTTATGGAACGTCTGTTGTACTTGGTTAATAAGCTTAAAAGTAGACCTGAAGGTAGTGGCACTATGCTTGATAACACCTTAATTATGGTATGTTCAGAGTTAGGCGATGGCGCTCGTCATGATCACAAAAATATGCCTTTTCTACTAATCGGTGGAGCTGGTGGTGATTTAACTACAGGGCGATATTTAAAATATAAAGAAGAAGCTCATACTAAACTGTTGGTGTCAATTGCTAATACAATGGGCGTTAAACTCGATAAGTTTGGTTATGACGGTCATGGTAGAGGTGGTTTGCCTAGTTTGTTTAAAAGCTAGTTACATCTATGACGAGTAAATAAATTGCCTGATGAGTGCTTGTACAAAAAACTGTCAGGTTGTGCAGGGGCTTATAAACAATAATTAGAGGAGTCCTTAAAAAAATTGCCAAAAAGATATGGATAACGAGCCGTAGCTGTGAGAGTGCGGTTGTTTTTTAAATTCTCGAGTACGAAATACTCTAGCAAAAGATATTTTGACATTTTCTACAGTTATACTAAGGCCTACAGAAGCATCTGCAACCCATAATTCTTTATCAACAGAATGGCTATCTCTGAAAGTATTCCCATCAAGAAAAATATCTCTAATTACTAAGCGAGAGTCAATGGAAGCAAACAGGTGAATACCAAACTCATTATTTAGTACCCACCCTTTACCTGGAGCGCTATTATCACCTCCAGGGCGTACTGATGAAGTACCAAAGTCATCAGGGATCTTCCAGCCACCTCGAATTGAAAACCCGCTATTTAAATAGGTTGCAACATTGCCTACAGCACCACCTGCGTGCAATATGACGTCATAACCCATGCCATAATTAGCGGTTTGTGAAATAAACTTATGTTTGTGTTCATAAAGAGCGATCAGTCCTGGTTCGTTTTTCAGCTGGTTATCCCAGCCATTAGACTTTTCAAGCCCTCTTAAGTCATGGATAAAATCCTGGGTTTCATGAGCTAAAGCAAGGGGGCCAACAATCCCAAAATTCAGTTCAATAGTATCCAGTTGATATTCTGAACGAGTATGATATGCAGCACCAAAATAAAGCCATCCTGCATAAGGACGTTGATCATTGATTAGGTTTTTTCGCTCTATATCTTCAGGTGTATACATGACTTGGGCAAAAGACAATACAATATTATGATCAACCTTCATTTTGGGGTGAAAGAAGGTTAGTTGCTGGTTGATATAGCTAAACCAGTCAGGAAGCTGTTCGTCTTCTTCGAAGCTTTTCAAATTAGGTGAAACCAGCGAAAATCGAATACCGTTGGTATAGTTTTGATCCGTTTCAGCAAATAAGTCATTTTCAAAATAAAAGTTACCTGTCCATAGTTTTTCTGACTCTGCATAATTATTGTTTGAAAACAGACACAGGAATGAAATGATTGTTACCAGTAAGATCTTATCATTGTTGCAGAGTGACATGTTTAAATCTTCTTTCATTAAGTCATAGTAAGTATAGTATTTGATAAGCTAGCTACATAAATACTACGGACTAGGTAAAAAACTATATTAAACAGGCGTTATGTTGATATCTAACACTGATCGCGATCTGATTTTGCTGGACAATCATTCAGTTCGTCAATTTTTAAACTTTTCTTTCAGCTATTTAGGAATGTTAAAATTTTTTATAGCTAAATTTTTAGTGATTTATCTCTGAGTGGTATAGATGTTTTATCTGTGTATCTATTGCTAATTTTATGCTTTAAGTTTGCTATTACAAATAATATGTTTAATTTAAATATGGTTCCTGCTAATAGTACTGATGCTGTCTTAAGTAATAGAGAAGGAGGAGTTACTCAATTTAGACTGGTAGCTGACGAAACTAATAACCAAGTGAAGTTAAAGTATACCGCATCAGGTGAAAAAGAGGATATTACTGCCTACTACCTGCCTTATGTCCCACATAGTCAACAAGGAAATAATGTCTCTAATGTTACAGTTGATAAATGCCCTGTTAATGATAATCCTAAAATTATACTTTGTAGTTATGCTTTATTTTTTTTGATGTTTGAATCCTCATAATCACTATTATTGTTTAGGGTTTTTTATTAATTAAGCGCTTTTGTTTTTATCCTGTTTTAACTTTTTTAAAAGTGAGTTAGGTTTTATTCTGTTACTAAACATGATACATGTGAATAAAAAATAATTACATTCTGTTCGCAAAATACCTAAAGTAGCTGTCCTAATTTGTGCGAATAACTTAAATAACAACAATGGTATTTATTGTGAATAATAAATATGCACGAAGTGCTAATGAAGCCTTATTTTATCATCCGTTAAATACATTTTGGACCCTCTGGGAGGAGTATAAGCCGATCATTTCAAAAAAATGCTATAGGTGGCTAAATGGTAATATTGCAGATGTTGAAGATGCTCTGTCAGAAACAGCAATAAAGGCTTTTATTAGTTTGCAAAAAGAAGAAAATGATATTCAAAATATCCATTCCTGGTTGTGTAAACTTACTTTTAATGTTTGTATTGACGTATATAGAAGTAACAAACGACAGTTAACATTAGTTGAGCGGGTTGCTTGTTTACCTGAGATGCTTCCGTTTGGCACAAACAGCAGTGAAGGTTTAGAGGATTTTGCTATTCGAAATGATAGCTATGAACAGGTCATGTAATGTATGACTAAATTACCAGAGAATATAAAGCAGTGCTCGTCTATTGAGGGGCTTGATTATACTGAAATTGCCTTTAAGCTGAATATTGCTCAGCCTACAGCAAGAAAGCGTGTTCAAATTGGACGAACGAAGCTCAAGCAGCTTGCTATGGCATGATTCTTGAGTAAATTTAGAAGGTTTTGCTTATATCAAGAGGCGTGATGACAAATAAACTAACTTGCTGCCCTTAAATCCTTTTAGCGTGTAGGCGGCTTGGGACAGCAAGTTACTGCATTACAGCAATCATAAATGGATCTGTTTTCTTTTATATTAGCTTGTTTTTCCGGTTAGTTCACTTGTTCTGCAAGTTGTCTAACGGCTTTTAATGCAATTGGCTCAAGTTCAGATTGGCGTTCATGCAGTCCTTGAATGATTTGATCTTTCATTGGTCTCGCCCAAAACCGGTTAATATGGTTTGCCACAGCTGCGGCGGCTTGCTCAGGGGCATGCTGGTGAGATAAGTTGGCTGCAATATGGTTGGCCATGTTAATCAGCTTTTCGAGATGGGTGTTACTCATTGATTGTGCTCCATAATTGGTTTTAAACGATTCAACTCAAAATTGAAAGTAGCTTAATTGGTAATCATTATTTTTATTTATGTGCTTGGTTATAGATTACATGCCGATTGCCACGAGCGAAAGCAATTAAATTCATTCCTGCATACTTTGCCTGACGAACGGCTAAATATGTAGGAGCAGAGGCAGCAACTAACGTACAAACACCAAGCTGACAAGCTTTGTGAACCATTTCATAGCTGGCGCGACTAGATACAATAACGAAACCTGTTGTGATATTGATGGCAGTGGTTGCTAGCGCACCTAATAATTTATCTAATGCATTATGACGTCCAACATCTTCTCGTACTAATTGTATTTCACCGGCTTGGTTGCACCAGGCTGCTGCATGTACTGCACCTGTCAATGTGTGTAAGTGTTGATGTTCGGTTAATGCTTTTAAGCCAACTTGTACCGAATTATGTGCTGGTAGTGGTTGGGGAGTCAGTGGTTTAACTTGCCGTATTGCTTGCTCTAATGATTCAACGCCACATAAGCCGCAACCAGTTCTTCCAACAAGCTGGCGGCGCCTGTGTTTTAGTCGATTAAAGCAACTTGAGGCAAGGTTTATAGCCACTTCCATTCCTTGTAAGTGGTGAATAATGTGAACGTCGTATATGTCTTCAGCGCTGTCTGCAATCCCTTCAGACAGGCTGAACCCTACAGCAAAATCTTCTAAATGCTCAGGTGTTGCCATCATCACTGCATGAGATACTCCATTGTAGCTCATCGCAATGGGAATTTCTGTTGCAACTTCATCCTCAAGCTGTTGTAAATTATTCTGTTGCCACTGGGTGATTGCTAAGGTGTGATGGCTGCGAGTGTCGCCTGTTTGCTCGCTATCCATCAAACTACTATCCAGCGAAGTATCATCTTGCCAGTGGTTATCCAAGCGTTTGTTGATCTTGCTCAAATTTACAACAGATAATTTATTATTCAAGTTACTCAAACTGCAACACCATTTGGATCTTTAATTTTCAAGAATTAGTAGGCAAAAACTCCAGTTGTTGTTCAGTAAAACGTTGAAACTGCTGTTGCCAGTTAGAGGGTTTGGCTACTTTACTCACTTGTACAGCTGTTACCTTATATTCTGGGCAGTTTGTAGCCCAGTCTGAATTATCGGTGGTGACCACATTGGCGCCGCTGGCGGGGTGGTGGAAGGTGGTATATACCACTCCTGGTTGGACCCGCTCAGTGATTTTGGCACGTAATACCGTTTCACCAGCACGACTTTTGATGCCTACCCAGTCACCTTCATTAATACCACGGTCTTCTGCATCGTGTGGATGTATTTCCAGTAAGTCTTCCTGATGCCAAGCAACGTTATCAGTACGGCGGGTTTGGGCGCCGACATTGTATTGGCTGAGAATACGACCAGTGGTGAGTAATAAAGGAAACTTCCGATTAGCCCGCTCTTCTGTGGCTACATATTCAGTAATAGCGAACCAGCCTTTACCTCGCACAAATGCATCGGTATGCATTATCGGGGTACCAAAGGGTGCTGACTCATTACATGGCCACTGGATACTGCCTAGTTTTTCCAGTTTGTCGTAATTAACACCCGTAAAGGTAGGCGTGAGTGAGGCAATTTCATCCATGATTTCTGAAGGGTGGTTATAGGGCATTTCATAACCGAGTGCTTTGGCTAGTGCTACCGTGACTTCCCAGTCTTCTTTTCCTGCTAACGGTGGCATCACTTTACGCACCCGTGATATACGCCGCTCGGCGTTAGTGAAGGTACCATTTTTTTCTAGGAAAGACGCACCAGGCAAAAATACATGGGCAAATTTAGCCGTTTCATTTAAGAAAATATCTTGCACTATAAGGCACTCTAAGCCTTTTAACGCCGCCTCTACATGATGGGTATTGGGATCAGACTGGGCAATATCTTCGCCTTGGCAGTAAAGGGCTTTAAATTCACCATTAATCGAAGCATCAAACATATTAGGGATGCGTAAACCGGGCTCATTATCTAAATTAACCCCCCAGGCTTGTTCGAAAAGCTGTCGAACGACATTATCCGACACATGTTGATAACCAGGTAACTCATGGGGAAAGCTGCCCATATCGCAGGAGCCTTGCACATTATTTTGCCCCCGCAATGGATTCACCCCAACCCCTTCACGGCCTACGTTGCCTGTTAGCATGGCCAGGTTGGCAATTCCCATTACCATGGTAGAACCTTGGCTGTGCTCGGTTACACCTAAGCCGTAATAAATAGCGCCGTTATTAGCGGTAGCATAAAGCCTGGCTGCTTGGCGTAATTCCTCGGCAGGAATACCTGTTATGTCTTGGGTATTTTCTGGTGAGTGGCGCTCATCACTAATAAATGTTTGCCATTGGTTAAAGGCTTCAGTATCACAGCGTTCAGCAATATACGCTGGGTTATGTAGGTTTTCGGTAATAACCACATGAGCGATGGCATTAATAAACGCTACGTTAGTACCGGGCCTTAATTTAAGGTGGTGTGCCGCTTGAATATGGGGACTTTTTACCAAGTCAATTTGGCGCGGGTCCACCACAATCAATTTTGCACCTTCTCTTAAGCGCTTTTTCAGTTGCGAGCCAAAAACCGGGTGACCATCGGTGGGGTTGGCACCAATCACCATGACCACATCGGCATATTTAACTGAAGAAAAGGTTTGGGTACCGGCAGACTCACCCAAGGTCATTTTTAAGCCATAGCCAGTGGGGGAGTGACAAACCCGAGCACAGGTATCAACATTGTTATTACCAAAAACTGCCCGTACTAATTTTTGGACTAAAAAAGTTTCTTCGTTGGTACAGCGAGAAGACGTGATTGCCCCTACACTACCACGGCCGTATGTTTGTTGAATAGAAGACAGTTTATCAGCCGCAAACTGTAGTGCTTCTTCCCAACTGACGGGTTGCCAAGACTGGTCAATGGACTCACGAATCATTGGGGTAGTGATGCGGTCTTTATGGGTGGCATAGCCAAAAGCAAAACGGCCTTTAACACATGAATGACCCTGGTTAGCTTCGCCCCCTTTATACGGCATCATGCGGATAACCTGATTGCCTTTCATTTCAGCTTTAAAGCTACAGCCAACCCCACAATAAGCGCAGGTGGTCACCACGCTATGCTCTGGCTGGCCATGTTCGATAACACTGTTATCCATTAGAGTGGCAGTAGGGCAGGCTTGCACACAAGCACCACAGGAGACGCATTCCGAATCCATAAAGGCCTGGTCTTGCCCAGGTGAAACTGTTGATTCAAAACCACGGCCTTGAATAGTCAGGGCAAAAGTGCCTTGCACTTCACTACAAGCTCTCACACAGCGGGAGCAAACAATGCACTTGCTAGGGTCAAAGGTGAAATAAGGGTTAGACGTATCTTTTTTAGCCGCTAAATGGTTATTGCCATCAAACCCATAACGCACTTCCCGCAAGCCAACATCACCAGCCATATCTTGTAATTCACAATCACCATTACTGGGGCAAGTAAGACAGTCCAGGGGGTGATCGGAGATATACAGCTCCATCACATTACGGCGTAATGTGGCGAGCTTTTGGGTTTGAGTATTAACCACCATGCCTTCAGTGACAGGTGTTGTACAAGAAGCGGGGTAACCACGGCGGCCTTCAATCTCTACGGCACATAAGCGGCAGGAGCCAAATGCTTCTAACGAGTCAGTAGCACATAATTTGGGGATATTAATATCCACTTCTGCTGCGGCTCTTAACACCGAAGTGCCTGCAGGCACAGTCACAGAAACGCCATCTATTATTAGGTTAACTTGTTTGCCTGATAATTTGGGGGGAGTGCCATAATCTTTATTGGGGTCGAAATATTCTAACATGTTCAGCAGCCTCCCGTTTTTGGATTAGTCGGCTGAAAATCTTCAGGGAAGTGGTTAAGTGCGCTCATTACCGGGTAAGGGGTCATGCCACCCATAGCACAAAGCGAGGTGTGGGTCATGGTGTCACATAGATCAGTCAGCAACACCGTATTGGCTTGAATATTGTCACCCGCACGAATTTTATCGATAACTTCTACACCACGGGTGGAGCCTATTCGGCAAGGTGTACATTTGCCGCAGGATTCCTCTACACAAAATTCCATGGCAAAGCGGGCTTGTTCCAACATATCAACCTTGTCATCAAATACGACAATTCCACCATGGCCTACCATAGCGTCAATTTGCATAAACGCTTCGTAATCTAACGGGGTATCCCACTGATGCTCAGGCAAATAGGCACCTAATGGTCCACCGACTTGTACCGCTTTTATCGGGCGGCCGGTTAAGGTACCTGCGCCGTACTCTTCCAATAATTCACGCAAACTGATGCCAAAGGCCAGTTCTACCAGGCCACCTTGTTTGATATTACCTGCCAGCTGGAAGGCTAACGTACCGCGTGAGCGACCCATACCAAAATGCTCATAATAAGCAGCCCCTTTCTCTAAAATAATAGGCACAGTCGCGAGGGATAACACATTGTTAACGATGGTAGGCTGACCAAATAAACCTTCGATGGCAGGAATAGGGGGTTTGGCTCTGACTAAACCACGCTTGCCTTCTAAGCTTTCCAGCAGCGAGGTTTCTTCGCCACAAATATAAGCACCTGCCCCTAGGCGTACTTCTAAATCGAAACTGAAATCACTGCCTAAAATATGGTTACCTAAATAACCATGTTGATAGGCGACAGCTATTGCCTTATTCAACATTTGGTGGGCATGGGGGTATTCTGAGCGTAAATAGATATAACCCTGGTTAGCCCCTACAGCGATCCCCGCAATGGTCATCCCTTCGATTAACGAAAAAGGGTCAGCTTCCATTACCAGTCGGTCAGCAAAACTACCCGAGTCGCCTTCATCTGCATTACACACGATATATTTTTGTTTGGCGGGGGTGTCTAATACGGTTTGCCATTTAATGCCGGTAGGGAAGGCTGCACCACCGCGGCCTCGTAAACCTGACTGCTTCACTTCATCAACAATCGCTTGTGGGCCAACTGCCAGTGCTTTTTTTAAGCCGATAAAGCCTTGATAAGCGGTATAATCTTCAATTGAGGCAGGTTCAATAATGCCAGCACGTTGAAAGGTTAATCGCTGCTGCTTTGCTAAATAAGGGATTTTTTCTGTTAAACCTAAATACAATGGGTGTTGTGGATCGCCAGATAAAAAGTCACACTCAAACAATGAGGTAATATCTTCTGGTTGAACTGGGCCATAAGCCACTCTGCCATCAGCCGTTTCCACCTCAACTAAAGGTTCTAGCCAAAATAGCCCGCGGGAGCCATTTCGAACTAGCTGAATGTTGGCTTGATACTCTGCTGCCAGTGCTTTGATAGTGGTTGCTATCTGGTCAGCACCAACAGATAAGGCTGCAGAATCACAAGGGACATAGACTCGAATAGCTTGCTCAGCAACTGTTTTCAGTGGAGAGTGTGTCATTGGACCTCCACAGCAACAGTTTGCATTTTATCAACCAGCTGGTTGAATTTACTGGTAGTCATTCGGCCATGAATATCATCATTCACCCGAATGGAGGGTGAGCAAGCACAATTACCCAGGCAGTAAACAGGCTCTAAGGTAAAACTGCCATCGAGGGTGGTTTGGTGGTAATCAATGCCTAATGTCTGCTTAATGGTTTGTTCTAACTGACGGCTACCCATGGCCTGGCAGGCTTCAGCGCGACAAACCTGAATCACATATTCGCCACAGGGTTTGGACCGAAAGTGATGATAAAAACTAATCACTCCGTGAACGTCGGCACGAGATAAGTTCAGCTTGTCAGCAATCAGCGGCACAGCATCAGAGGGAATATAGCCCAACTGGTCCTGGATGCTATGTAAAATAGGCAGCAACGCACCGGGCTTGTCTTGTAATGAGTCAATCGACTTTTCAACTAGTTGCCTGTCCCAGCTAGAGTTACCCTGCATTCTGTTCCTCACCTCGGTTAAACCACGTTCGTTGGTGTATACCCATTGATAATCAAGGGCTTGTTATTGTTGTTCAATCTAGGAAGGGTAAACGGCAACTAGACAAACATGCATAGCCGTTTAAGACATGGCAATAGTTAATTGAGACACTGAAGCGGATGGTTGTTTAGCTATTAATTTAAGTTGATAATCATTTTCATCTGTGACGATGGTTAGTGTAGCTATCTAGTCATCTATATCCTATCTAAATAGTCACATATACCTTACCAAATCGCTTATATCTAATGGCTTTCGTGTTATTGGACAGGTACGGTATTTTTATGATTTTTATTTTATTAGTCAATTTTTTTAGTTTTGTATTAGGTCATCACTTAAAGAAAAGGGGTTTAGTGCAATATTCAATACCCTTCGCGCATGATTTTTATACCCCTAGGGCACAAGGGGTTTATTGTCGTCGCTAAGCACCAAGGATGGTATAAATGTAGTTTATGCAGGAGCAATAAACTGTCTTCACCCTAATCATTTATAAAAACATAAACTCATAGGGCTTCATCACTCGACGGCCGCCCCTAAAAACCATTCGCTTTGGCTATATAATGAAGTCACTGAATATTATTTGTGATTACATGGGGCAGTGTCAAAGGATAAAAAAATACGATCTTTCCTGTATCGTATCAATTAATTATAAAAATCGAAATCGATGTTTTTGCAACTATCCTTCCTGTTTCCATTAATGGTTTATCTGCACCAATGGAAATATTTATACCGTTCATAGTGCCATCCTTATTTTTCTCATCTATGAGCTATGTGATGAAATTCAGGGCTACACTCACAAACCCTTACTGGGTGTACAACTTTTGTACATCTTTCGCTGTGTAGCAATGCTACATATGTTTTGTATTGCCTTGGCCTGTTTTCTAATAATAACTTTTACAATCACACAAACCCAAGGTAGTTAAACTAAAGCCAGCGGCGCACTGTCTTTTTTTCATACACTTATCAACACTGAGAACCCACCAAGCAACATCTTAAATAATTATTTGCTAGCATTATTTTTTTTCATCATAAAGGTTGTTTTAATGAAAAAGTATGCTCTAATTGTCGCACTATTGCCCTGTATTGCAGTTGGAAAAAGCATCAAAGATAAGGATTTTGGTACGGCAATAGTCAAAGAAGTTACCAGCATCTACGATGGAGACACGTTCCGTGTAAATGTTCAGGGTTGGCCTAAAATCGTGGGTGAGCGGATTTCTATACGGGTCAAAGGTGTTGATACACCTGAGATCAGAGGTCAGTGCGAGAAAGAGAAGAAGCTGGCCAGGAAAGCCAAGCAACATACTGTTGGTTTGTTGCGTTCAGCTAAGAAGATTGAGTTACGCAATATGCAGCGAGGGAAGTACTTCAGGATACTTGCAGATGTCTATGTAGACGGCAAAAGACTTACAGATAGCCTGATCAAAGCGAGGTTGGCTAGGCCGTATGATGGCGGAAAACGTCAGGGGTGGTGTAAGTAGGGCTTAGTTATTTCAAATAACAGGTTTGCTACCGTTTTTGGTAGCATACTACGAGTTTCGGGTAAAAATACCCGAAGCTTGACGTTATTGGCTGGTTTTGAATGGACTACAGGTTGGGTGGGGATGATGCATTGAGTAAATTTATGAGCCTTTAGGTGAAATAATAAACAATTAAAAATTGTAGTTTATTCGCAGAAAATAATTAATAAACTGCAAAAAAATAAAATAAACCCAAATAATTATTTTTTTAATTGATTTTCAATCAAACTATTTTTATGAGTAAAGTAGCAAATAAATGTTGGCGTGAGCCTAGCCTCAATAGAGTGAATTGGTTAAAATATGTCAAGGTGCTATCCGTCAATGTGACGTTTATTAGTTGGGTGTCATTTTGAAAGAACATATTGGATTTCAAATAATAGTGATTGGCATACTGCATATAATTTTTGGATTGATTCGATTTCGAGAAGATCTATTGGCCATGGTTATGGAAGGGTTGTTAGCAACGGGAGGTGGAGAGGCAAGAGGTTGGGCCTTTTGGTTTACATTTGCGGGGGTACTCCTGTTTATGATTGGCTCTTTAATAAGTACCATGGAAGAAAAGAACATTACTATTCCAGTTCACTTGGGTTGGGTGTTGGCAATAGGATCTATAGTTGGACTAATCATTTTCCCGGTTTCTGGATTTTGGCTAATGTTGGTGCCGTCATATTTTATTTTTAAATCACAAAAGGCGGTGGCTGTTAATGACGCCTAATAGGGTAAGAGTTGGTATTTAGTCTGTTTTCTCTAAGCTCAACCCAAAAACAGGTTAATTTCTGTGCAAAAAATTAACCTGTTTACCCTTGCAAATTAATCACTTAGAGTTTTGGGTGATTTGAAGGCTATAAAGCTGTTTTGTTTAGACAATACTGTGGACAGTTTTTGAATTATAAAACATTGCTCTACAGGCCATGTACCATAGGAAGGAGGAGTTTATTGCATGTTAAGCCTCAGGCTATCTTGCAATAAAGTATATGAGAGTAGAGCACTCCCCCCGTAAACACTAACATACAACACCTATAAAACTGTCCGCAGTATTGTTTAGAGATTGTTACCAGCCTCAGCTTCCTAGCTACAAATCACAATAGCTGCCTTTATTTTTTGGTTGCTCCGTTTTCAAAGACCAAGTTTGCCAATCCTTTGCTAAGAATCTAAAACCAACATCAGGGATATAGTGGGTACTGGTCTTAGTAGTAGCTTTACATAAGCTAACAATCATAGGCTTACCAGTTATTTTGGGCGCTAGATCTGGATCGTATCTAACGACATAGGATACTTGACTGATACTTTCACCTTTTAAAGCTCGAATAACATCTGAAGTAATCAGATAAGTATCTTCTCCTATTGGTTGATAGGATTTTTCTATTACTATGGCACTAAAATCTGTCACTGAAATATTATCATTAACTAAATCAATTGGAGGAATATCACCTGATATTTCAATTGGTTTTGAAGTGGAAAACTGACAGCCTGATAATGCGAGAAAGGTAGATATTAACAGTATTTTTGACGTCATAACATTACGCTTATTAAATTTCATACAAATATAACCCGTGTGTCTCTTTCTCTTCAATGCCTAAGTAATCCAGAGTTTGCTTCTGGGTTGTATGGCCGAAGTTTTGTGGAGTCGGTTTCACCTCTGTTACTAAACCTCACTCACTTTATGAATAATAGGCATATCAGTGGCTGGACGCACTGACGCGCGCGTGCTGCTTACTTGAGGCATTATATACTTCTTGATTTTTCGCAAAAAATGTCAAAACGGCCATCTCACTTGTTGGCAATATAGTCTCGCCTGCACCGAGGAAATATTGATGAGTGAATATAGTGTAAGAGTAAATCGAGCTTTGAATTATGCTCAGGAAAAGCTTCCAGTATCTGTTGAACTCGATGAAGTGGCACAGATAGCTGCTTTTTCTCCATACCACTTTCACCGTGTTTTTTTGCTGGTGGTTGGTGAAAATTTTGCCTGTTTTATGCGTAAAAGACGGCTAGAGTGGGCTGCAATGGAGTTGCTCAACACTAAACGAAGAATCCTAGATATCTCCTTGGATGCTGGATATGAAACTCAAGAAAGCTTTGCCAGGGCTTTTAAATACCACTTCTATACAACTCCGGGTAAGTTTCGGAGCAAAGTGAGAAGCCCAAAAGACGCCTTTCTTGGATTGAAATCAGCTTTTGAAATCCAAATAGGAGAGCTTATGAAACCTGAAATTGTTGAACGCGGTAGTTTCGTAGTGATCGGTGTCAAAAATGACTATGATAGTCCAGATTTTTCTGGTGCGTTATCTCAGTGGCAGGAGTTTTGGTCTAGAAGTCACGAAATTAAAACCACAAATACCAATTGTTATTACGGCCTATCAGCCGTTCCCACAAAAACACGACAAAAGAATGGCTGTTCGGGTATTTTCCAATATTTGACAGCTCGTGAGGCTGTTGATAGTGAAACAGTACCAGAAGGTATGACCAAGCTGACCATACCACCACAGAAGTATGCTAAGTATACTTTTACAGGGCCTGTATCAGGATTCCAAGCGTTTATTATGAACGTTTGGACCCACTATTTGCCTGAGTCGGGTTTGGAGGTTATTGAGTCGCCAGAGATTGAAGTATACGACGAGCGCTTTCGCTTGGATTCACACGAAAGTGAAATGGACTACTTAGTGCCAGTCAAGTAGTTCGCTTTCCTTTCAGAGAAAAATCTTTAATGGCACCGGAAAGCTGACTTGATTTATCAAAAGATAAAGCCAGCTCTCCACTCTATGATATAGAAAACCCCGTGATTGCGCTCCCTTATTCCAGAATAGTTGTCGTCTTCTGGCACTTACCAAGTCGTGTCAGATTGGTGCAATAATGATCCTGCAGCTTGTAAATCAACGTTGCAAAACCAAAAGGCTTCAAGCCGGCCAACCATAAAGGTACATGGCTGGCAGGGATATCATTGTAATGATTTAATACTTCATAAATCTATTTTTACCAGTGAAAAGGATTCAGATGGTGCAGCACTTCATTCTCCACCTTTTTGGTTACATCTCCGATGGATTTAAGACCTTGATTGACCTCATTTATAGGGTACTGAGCACTTTGCAAAGCAGCCTTAACGGTATTGTTATTGAGTTTTAAAGTATTTTTTAGAGTGCTTGCCACCTGGCTGGCACTTGCTCCAGTAGATTTCAGCCCTTCGGCGATACTATTTATCTCAACACCTGCATCATTTAGTGAATTAGCCAGCTGGGAGTTGGTTAAATTATAATCTTGGCTTAAGGATGAAGATATTGAGTCAATACTGTAGCTGGCATTTATCATGGCCTTGGCTGTCTTACTTGCATTATAACCGATGTCTTTGAGAATTGGGGTAGTTAGTTTTGCTGAAAATTGGTAACCACTTTTTAATCCACAGGCGATATTACTTACCGAATCTATCAGCCCGGCTTCAACCCAATGAGCCCACTGACTAGCATTGTTTAATAGTTTTTCAAAAATGGATTTAGCATCCGATATAATTTTTTGCTCAAAGGCCTTTATAATATCACTTAACTCGTGTGGCGTAGATTTAAGCTCGAAGACAGGTACAGTAAAGTCCATATTTTGGAAGGTAAATTCAGCACTAGCACTAACGATTAGCTGATTATTTTGTATATTTAATATAAGCGTAGCATTAACATCTGCTTTCAAGTGTAGATGTCCCATATGAAATGAGCATAAATTTGGTAAGGGAATAACACTATCAATACCATAAGTAAATTGGCTATGAAAATGACGATAGCTGTTAAGAACACAGCTCATTTTATTTTTGATGAGACTGCTGAAATCCAACTCGAAATTAATACCACGGTGATCTATAGTAGCGTCAATTTCATAATCAATGAGTTCTAAAAAAGATAGCTTTGCTTTAATGTGAAAGTAGGGGCTACTGGAAGTGCTCATTGTCATGACCAGCCCCCCACTGGGTACCAAATTTTTAGTTTTACATACTACTTTATCTGATTTAAGCTGATTGTTTTTTATAGGGTTTCCTTGGCCATCAACCCTTATATTGACGCCTTTACCATCACCATATAAATGAAAGATATTTCCCAATAAGATAGGTTCAGCCTGTATGTTAGCCTCAATGCCTCTATTTAAATCAAGGTTAAATTGTCCATAATATTTAAACCCTAAAATGTCTGCTGCTGAACTGAAGCTGAGACCAATATGGGATAAGGTGCCATCCGGTAAAGCAATGGGCTCTTGGGACCAGTAGAATGAAAGGTTTTTGAAACTTATAGGAAAGGGGATATTTGATCTTGTATTAGTAAATAAGATAAGTAACTCTTCAAGACTTATTTGGGACAGATAATAAGACAAGTAGGCAGGTTCTGGAACTTCCTCGACGATACTAAATACTAAGCCAAATTGGTTATCTTTGATGTCAGTTAACTTTGTATTGGATTCACCTAGATGAAAGCGGCCAGAAATACCTAAATCTAGTCCAGTGGGTTTAAAGAAAACCCCTATCTCCATGCCAAATTCATCTAAATGTAGCCCTTTAATTCCTGGCGGGGTTAGTAACGATTGATGAGGACTTTTGATATTGACTGCAACATTGGCTTCGATATTATCAATTACCATAGAGACTGTAGCAGATAATGGTTGACCAAATACATTAAAGAAAATATCACCTATAACTTCAAAAACAATAAATTGAAACAGAGGGTTAATGCTTAGTTTGACCTTAGGCTTTTTTATTTCTAAGGTACTACGACCCCCAGCTGGAATTGATAGGGTATCAAAATAACTATTTAAATTAATAGCCATAGGATTGATATCGATATTAAAAAGCAAACTGGATTCTTTGGTTATGGTATTGAGGTTACTTGCAGCTGGTAACTGTTGAGCAAGCAAGTTCATATCTAATTTTACCCAGATGTCTAGGGTGCCATTTTTTGTTTGTACATTCACATGTGATACTTGCACATCAGGAAAACCTACAGGCCAATCCCCACCCATGTTTTCGATAAGCGCTTTTAATGAATGACTATCGTCAAGTTTAGTTAATATATAGGTGTGATAACGCATCGCGAGGTTATAGCTTAAGAAACAACAATTCCTGTAATGCTTGGTATTTTTGAAATAATTATTTACTGAATTGATAAGGTCATTGCTGTTTTCATTCTTCCACAGAGCATTAAACTGTTTAATGGTATTTGCCGTTGAATGAGTCGCAGCAAATTTTATAAAATCAAGGCTATTAGCTAATGCACTTTGGCTTTGTTGAGTAACAATGAGGGGCGTAATAGAGCCTAGTGCAAGCCACTCTTTTACATAAACTGGAATATCAGAATCAGATAGTGTCGCCACAAAAAGAGTAGCTGATCTCAAAGGGGTGATATGACTAGTACTGTTTGCGGCTACAACGCCTAGTTTAGTAAGGCCTTTTTTGTAATTGTCTTTTTCATTTTTATAATAGGCGTCATAAATAATGATTTCTTTACTTAGTTTATTAGTAACCGAAATAGAATTCAGAGTAGTCATAATAATTACCTTATATACGCCTATGTGTGAATTTGGCTATATAATGATTAGCAATACTTATATTGTAATCGGCAGGAAAAAATTGTTTTAGGACAAGCCAACCAAAACTTCATTGGTTGGCATTTCATTTGTTGTTACTAAATAGTTCAATTACCCGTCCATTGGCTCTACATCTACTTCTGCATTCTCATTTTCAATATTAGTTTCTTCTTCATTTTCTTGTTCATTTATTTCTTCTAACGTTGCATCTTCTTCATTAGCAATCTTTTCTGAGCGTTTAATGTCATTTTGGATATCCTGACTTTCTTTCATGACATCCTCGTTTAAGCTTTCTTCGATCTTGAGGCGGCTAGTGTCTAAGCGGTCTTGAACATTCTGAAAGTTTAGAATTTCATTATTTTCAAATCCCATTAATGTTTCAGCTTGGGCCTCAATATCTGCATTTGCACCACCATCTAGTTTCATCTCTTGCTTAATCATGGACTCTTGTGCGGTTTCTTCTGAATTAATTGATTCTTTAATGTCTGTCACTTCCTTTTTAATACCTTTAAGTTCGGTAGTAATACTTTCAAGGTTTTTGTTAAATTCCTCATTAACTGCCTTGGTTTCTTCTGCTGTTCTAGCGGCAGATTTTTTACTTCTATACGATATATACTTTTCTGCTACCATAAATAGTATAAAACCTGCATTCATCGACAGCCCTGTAATAGTGGCTGCACTGAATCCATTATTGCTGCTACTAGAACTTGAATGAGAGTGCGAGGCTAAATCTCTTTTGCTTTTGGTTCCTAATACTTTAGTACTATTAATCGTGCCAGATAAGGATGGACTAATTGTAGAGTCTACATAAGTCCAGGTTGGACTCAAACTGATGGATAAAGCACTATTTCCTACAGAGGCCTCTTGGATATTACCCTTCTTAATAGCCAGATTAACCTTAGAGTTATCTTTAGTCACTGAGGCAGTAGTACCGCTGTTGGTTACTTTGATGCTCGCTGTTGCTATTTCAGATATGGGAGCAGTAGATGAACCAGGTACGGAGTACAGATAGTAAGTATCCTCCTGCCAAGCGGAAAACCCGTTAAATAGCCAAAGATTCATAGCAGCCCAGCTGGTGACATTACATTTGCTAAAGTTATTTAAACCTAAAAAGTAGTTGTTCACTGCCGACTCAAAGTTATTACTCTTGTTATTTTTTATGATGGATTGAAATTTTGTAGCGGTATTACTGAGAGGGTTAGCCGTAATGTATTTAATAAATTTGAAGGCTTGTTCCATACCTAGCTGATGGTCACTGGTAATAGTATGGGTATAATTGCTATCAAAAGGAGTAATATTAAAGCTAGCAATGGGAAATTGTTGGTAATAGTCAGTTGTAATACCTGATACAGAACCTGAGTGAGTTATTGCTAAATAGCTGACTGCATGCAATGTATCGATACTCAAGGTGCCACCGGCAGGAATAGAACCCAGTTTGGTAATAGCCATACTACTAGCACCTTTAGCTGTATAGTGATCATATACATCAATAGAAATAGCTAAAGAATTTTTAAAGGTAACTTTTGGATTTGTCATGGTATTCTCCTTCTTTAAGGATAGTTTTTTGATCAAGGAATCAGTTGTGAGATGACTGTTCTATCATTTAAACAAGCAGCCATTTCTAGCGAGAATTAACAGAGAGTGTTTCTTTAAGCGAACTGGTATAGGGTGTCTTTAAGTAAAAGTAGTTTTTCTATAAAAGCAATCTATATAGAAATATGTTTGGTAAACAATATTACCTAGTTCGTGAATTGAATATAAACATCAAGAGTATATTCCACAAATCGTTTGGGATTACACTAGTAGTTTTGGGATTAAAAGTGCTATGGCCGGGATAATACACGGCAAGATAGGGATAAAGCATTAAATATCCAGATCAGATTTTTTAAATCTGACATTGTTTAAGCTACACCCCTAGCATATCCCACATACGACAAATAGCGTTATCCTATCCAATAACGCCTCCTTTCATCCCAAAATAACTTGCTTTATCCCATACTGCTTGAGACCAAAATTCTTATTACCTATAGTCACTCTGGCCATTTAACGATGGATTTTTTAATAAGGATTTTAAACCATGCGCTTTTTTAAAAAACACAGTATTTGCTTACTTGCTACTGCATCTCTACTATCAACTATCGTTAGTGCAGATGACTATATTACATCAACTGAATACTTGAGAGACTCAAGTAAGTACCCGCCAAAAGTTTGCGAAATGGATTTGTTTACGATGACGGGATTGATACAGGTGGAATTTATTTTGTCGGATATATGGTTACCAAAAGAGGTGTGTGACCGTGCCAAGCAAGTGGGGCGGAAGTTTGAAAAGGATCTCTCACGCTGGCATGTAGATACATTATGTGGATATGTCGTTGTTGGGACAGGTAATGACCGCTCCACTGGAGACTTGGCGCCTGGGTGTAACAAGACATCGCGCTTAAAGAAAAATTACCAACTGGATAGACGGGGCAATACCTGGGAATGTGATGCTTCCATTAGTACCAGTACACCAACGGATGGGCGTTATCCGTTGCATATTACAAGGCAGACCCATTTCTCGTGTCAAATCGTAGACTATGGCGTTATTTTCACTTCAGAAGCGTATTAATTGCGTTCAATGTTCAAATAGGATCTAGGACAGTCAAACGCTGTCCTAGATCCTATTTGGTCTAGCAATCCTCTGGAACCATCGGATTCTGCAGCCTCTCGATCTTCACCCCTTTCCTCCTGGCGAACATGGCTTCGTTAAGGCTCGCTCCGGTGTGTTGGAGTTTTCATAGTCTCGTTAATAGCTTGTTCAACAGCGCGTTGTGTCAGTAGCGATTTAAACGTTTTGCATTGCTAAATCAACAACTTGGTGGATTACTAAGCAAAATTCGAATAGCCATATAACTTAAATGCTGTTGTTTTTTTAATCGACTTTTAGCATTCTGGTAGTGGCTGGTAGGGTTATTGCTGAGTCGCTTACGTCCTGCCAGATGGAGAAGTCTTGCAGCAATACCCCTATTGGCCGCCATTCATATAGCTGGAAATCTATAATGTGGCATAGAATGGATGACCCTATACTCACTGATAGCACGCTTTATGATGAGAGTAGCCATGTCACTTTATGATTTTCCAGCTATACCGCCTTGGCCCACTGGCGGTTTTCTTTTATGAAAGCCCTGAAAATCGTTGCTCAAAACACTCAATCGCTCCTAACGGCTTAGAGATAAAAAGGTAGTTGTTGAAGGCGATCAAGGGGCAGTACTTTTTGAAATAACACTTCTAAGATATAGGTTCTATTGGTTCTTAAAAATGAAGTCAATCGATTTTCTGGCACAAATAAGAAAAAGCAAAGTCATGTATTTATTTAGAGAGAGATGATGTTATACCAAACCTTCTTTGCATGTTCTTTAGCTAGAAAGCATCGCTAAATGCTTCAGAAAGTTTGGTGGGAAATAATTTAGTATTTATTAGTGTGTTGTTGATACTTTTTCCCGACTAATCAAAATCACAGCAGCTACCACCATGAAACCACCCGCTATTCGATATAAATTAAGTTCTTCATTTAAAATTAACACTGCAAGGAAAATGGTTACTATTGGTTCTAATGTGGATAAAATTGCAGTATCAGAAGCGCCAATAATCATATTACCTAAGTTGAGTGCAATGATAGGGAGAACCGTACTAAAAATAATTAATCCTGCAATTGCTAACCAGCCACTGGTTTGTTGAGGCAGTTTGACTTCACTGGTGACTAAAGCGGCTAATGTATAAGTGACTGCTGCACCAATGAAAATGTAAGTCGTACTCACCATAATATCTTTATTGGTTAGAAAGTGATTTGATAATAAAATATAAAGTGCGTAACCAAGTGCGGCAGTTAAGCTAAGTAAAATACCGATTAGGCTTCCTTCAGGCGTTAATCCAACTGAGAAAAGTACCCCCACAAGGGCTATGGTTAATGCGGTTATTTTCAGTTTGCTTAATTGCTCTTTAAATACAAACCTGGCCAATACCATCACAAAAACAGGAAACAAATACAGTAGAATAACGACTAAGCTTGCGGAGGCATACTGTATAGCTGAGAAGTAGCATAGAGCAATAACAGCGTAGATAATACCCAGAAACATGCTTGGCCAGCATAGCTTATTCATTGGCTTATTTTGTAGCTGCAGCACCACAAGCAAGCAGATGGATGCCCCTATGAACCGTATCCATAACAACCCTGCTGGATTGGCGCCTGTCGTATAAATGACAGCAGCAAATACGGGCTGAAAGGCAAATGTGACTGCAGCAAATAAAATACATGTGGCGCCTATTGGCCATGACTTGGTTTGCATATAATAACTTAGAAGCTAATAACCCACTGGGGGTATAAATTATTGAGTTTGGTCGGTATTGTGATGAAGCATTTAACATAGTGATTTTTATATGAGTTAGACAGCTGAGTGCTTATCTAATTAAGACGATTGCTTATCTAAAAAGACTAAATCGGGTTATGCTTACCAGTTAAGCATGGCTGACTAATAAAAATTGGTAGTAGTATGGCAAACACAAAGGCAGACAAAAAACACTGGTCGAAAGTCGAGTATCTTCACCAAACGGTTACCAATCCAAATATTCATATTAAAGGCTCGCATAGTTATTACAGTGATGCTTGGTCAGGTTGCTTTGAAGACTCAGTTGTTCGCTATTTATATGGTGATGCATATAGTCAGGCAACCTGGACGCCCCAGTGGGAAATAGATCAGTTGTATATTGGTGATTATGTTTGCATTGGTGCTGAAGTGGTTATTGTGATGGGAGGGAATCACACCCACCGGATGGATTGGTTTAGCCTTTATCCCTTCGCTGATAAAGTGACTGATTCATACCTAGGGAAGGGTGATACGGTGATTGGTGATGGGGTATGGATTGGTATGCGAGCGATGATTATGCCTGGTGTGAATATTGGTGAAGGGGCTGTTATTGCAGCCAATGCAGTAGTTACCAAGAGTGTGCTTCCATATTCTGTAGTAGCAGGTAACCCAGCAAAAGTAATTAAAGCGCGGTTTTCTGATGAGGTTATTGAAAGCCTGTTGGTTTTAGCAATATATGACTGGCCTGAGGAAAAGTTTGCTGCAATGCGTCAATGGATGTGTGCTGATAATATTGAGCAGCTTGAAGCTGCTTCGCTAGTTTATGATAATGAGCAAAGAAAGTAGATGGTAATTATTATAGGTACTCATAAGGCTAAAACAGCTCTACGGTACCTTGTGTAGGTTTACGATTGATGGATTGAATATACTCAGTTTCACGTTGTTGAATGGTGTTGTTATGTAGGGAACGTAATTTTTTCATTTTAACTGCACCAGAGTCTGAAAAATACAAGACTTTACGTGGGTAAATATCTCCCAAGTCTTCTGCAATAATGTGTAAGTTTTCATTGATTAGATATTTTCTGACAAAGTCTATATTTCGTTTGCCAATATTGGTCATATTCTGCAGAACTTGTCCTCCTCCAAACAACTTAATCTCTAAATTACACTTACTACCGCCCTGCTTAAGGATTTCGTTTATCAGGTATTCCATTGCCCAATTGCCATAACGCATTGAAGAGTTTAGTTCTGTCGCCTTAGCAGGCCCATTATTAATATCCCTTTGAGCAGGCAACATAAAGTGGTTCATTCCACCAATTTTAGTGTTTTTATCGCGTATACAGGCTGAAATGCAAGAACCAAGCACGGTTGAAATCATTTCACCCTGAGTGCTGACATAAAATTGGCCAGGTAGTATTTTGGCAGTAGGTATATTCCAACGTTTATCCCAATAACGGTTAATATTTTCAAAACCTGCTAAAGGGACAGGTAACTGATACTGGTGGCGCCTGTTCATACCTTTTCTTTTTTCTCTAACTGATTCGTTGATATATGGTACGACCTAATGGTGTAAAATGTTTATTGCTATTAGGTAGGTTTTCAGCGTGGCCAATGTACAGATAACCATTGGGGTTTAATATCTCCGCATACCTATCAATAAGAGCTCCCCGTATATCTTGGTCAAAATAAATCATTACATTTCGGCAAAAAATAATGTCAAACTTGCCTTTCATCGGCCAGGCATTTAATAAGTTTAATTGATTAAATGTTATTATTTTTTTGAGTGAATCTTTCACTTTTACTTTACTGTCATTAAGTGAATGATAGAACCATTTTTTATGTCTATCGCTACTGATGGTTTCAGTTTGATCTAGACGATAAATACCTGCTTTGGCACAGTTAAGCACATTTGAGTCTAAATCTGTAGCTAACAGTTTAGCATTCCACCTAGGGTTGATCATTTCGCGCATAATAATAGCAATAGAATAGGGCTCTTCACCAGTTGAACAGCCGGCAGACCAGATACGGACGCGTTTATCATGTTGATGGTGATAAATCGTTTCACGAAGGGCTGTTTTTTCTAAGAAGTCGAAATGGTGTGGTTCACGAAAAAAAGAGGTTAAATTGGTCGTAATTGCATTAATAAATTCTTTATATTCTTTATTATTTTCTTTCTTAAGCAGGTCACAATATTGAGAGAAATTTTTTAGCTTAAGGCTACGCAAGCGGCGAACAAGGCGCCCATATATCATATTTCTTTTATGCTCACGAAGTGTAATTCCAGAGATATCATAAGCAACTTGCTGAATGAAAGCAAAGTCACTATCGCTCATAGGAAACTCTCGGCATAAGTAATCATTATTTACTTGAACTGTCATAATTTATTGTAATTTAATAGCTATATGATAAATAAATGATTGACTATGTCCGGGCAGTACTTTTTATTTTTACCGCTCTTTTGAGTATAGGGCATCTCTAATAATTGTTTATGGCCTCTACGCAAGCTGACGGGCTCTTGTCCTGTATTGGCTTGCCCATAGATTATTTATTATTTTACTAAGAGGGAGAAAGCCTTGGGATCACCAAGGCTTATGGATATTAGGTAACAAATACAGTTTAAGTTTAATGTTATTGTGCAGTTAATATTGTGCTTACGGTATGATGACTGGCTAAATTCTCATTGGTTGATGTGGTAGTTATCTTGGCTTTTTCATTAAAACCACTCATGGCCTGCACTAATTGGTCTAGGTCTAGGTCATGGCTACTATAGGTTTCTCCAAGTTGATTTTTGACTTGAAGATGACGATATTGGGCTCCTTTAAACCAGTCTTTCACAATAACCTGTTGATTAAGATTGGCAGCATTAAGCAACAATAGGCTATTGTCCTCCCGTTTAATGCTGAGGCTTTCAAAGCGTAAATTAGCCCATTCAAGAGTGTCTACTTTATTATCTAGAGCATGGTTTTCTATTATGAGGGTAGTCTCTTGCTCAGTTAATGCATAAGTATCATTGCCATTGCCACCAGTAACATGGTTAAGCCCTTTACTTGTACGTAACCAGTCGTTTCCATTACCCATTTGTACAAACACTTTAGTTTGACTTAGCTGGTTTAATTGTTGGGTATATGCTCGGCCTTGATGTTCCCATCGATAGTAACCACCCATTAAGTCTACCTTATATGATGTGTTCTTAGCATAAGTTAAATTAAGGTATTGCAACTGTAGTGTCTGATTAACGAGCGCAAAATTAAGCTCGCCTGCTTGCTGGTTTGCTTCATCAACCACTGACACACTTAAATGATGTTTTTGTTGCTGAAACCAGTCGATTAGTTGTACATCAGTTGTAAGATAAGTAAAAGTCAAGTGGCGACCTTTTCTTTGCAAAGAGAGATTTTGCAGGCCTTGAGTAAAACGTAAGGTGTCTTGTTTCTCATCAGCTGCTGTGTTGTCAATTTCAACTTTGGTTTCATTGCCTTGTATTTGGTAAGTATCGAATCCTTCACCACCTTTTAAATAGCCACCACCTGCTCCGGCCACTAGTGTATCGTTACCTGCATGGCCCATAATGGTGTCAAACCCTTGATCCCCATGTAACCAGTTGTCGTTATTATTACCTAGTATCAGGTCGTTGTTTTGACTGCCACGGGCATGATCTACTTGTCGGCTAGCGAGCCTACTGGATTGCCGCTGCCCTTGATTATTTTGATAGCTAATGGTGTTAGCTGCCAAGTCAAGTCTAATGGCCTGAGTACCTAATTGTTCAGATAGTTGGATCGCTGCTAACGGTAATTGGCCTTGCTCATTCGGCTGGTTAGCAAATGAATATTTGTTACCCAGCATATCTACAATAGTGAGGTGTTGATAGGCCCTACCTGAAAAGTAACTGTCTACTTTAGCAACTGTTATTTGGTTTGCTTGCTGCTGTTGGAAATAGCTATACAGCAGCTGTAGTTGACTATTATTTGTTAGGTTAGTTTTAACTGGGTTAGCCAATGCACTGATTAATTGATTAATATTTAGCTGCTTGGTTAATTGAGTAGCAAGGGCTTTAGGTAGTTTACTTGTGATTTGCTCAGCTAAATTTTCATTGTCTTTAGTTTTAACGACTAAAGAGTGTAACTGTTTAATTAAACGCTGGTAACCAAGCCAACGACTATCAATGGATATTACCAAGTCATTCGCTGATTGGTTGGCGGTTAATGTAGCTAAGTTAGTAATTAAGTAGTCATCTGCTGGTTGCTGTGGTTCATCTTTAGGCTGCCTGCCTACCCAATGGTTAGCATGATGTTTCGACTGGAAGTCTAACGTACGCTGCCAGTCATCATCTTGATAAGAAAGTTTCTGTTCTCTTAACCGCTTTCCACCAGAAAAGTAATCATCGTATAATTCTTGCCAATTCTTTTGAAAGTGGTCATCAAAATTATTAATGACATCAATTGAATTATCTTCAATAAAATCATCTAACTGAATAATGTAGCTATCACTACCTTTACCGCCTGTTAAAATATCGTTTCCTGTGCCACCAGCCAGTTGGTCGTCACCTTCATTGCCGTTTAATTGATCATCACCTGCATAGCCTGCTAGGGTATTACTTTGATCATTACCAATAAATTGATCATTTTTATCTGAACCAATTAAATGTTCTATACCTGATACTTCAAACCCATAACTGTAAGGTGTATCACCAGTACCTGTTGTTAAATTAATGCTGACACCTTGTTCTCCCTTTTGCATATATCGGCCAGAGAAATAGCTTCTTACTGATAAGGTATCTTCACCAAGGCCACCAAAAAATTGTGATTTGCCATTGTCTGCATTACCTTCTCCATGGCGCCAGCCAGTTAGTTCAAAAATATCGGCTTTATTACCACCAAATAAATGCTTTCTACCCCAGCCGGTTATTTTAAAAATATTACGCCTTTGTTGGTCACCCTGGGCGGCATCATAACCATTACCTAGCATAAATAAGGTAGAGCCATTAACTGATAAGCTGCCTTTGGTTTTGACTAATGCAGGTTTTGGAGTATGGCCAAATACATGCCCTGATGAGTGTGGTGGCACATGTTTGTTGTATTCTTTGCGTTGCTCTGGAGATAAGTTATGGTAGTCATGGCGGCCCATTACACCACCAAATACTTTACCATAATGGGTTTCAATATGGCCCTGGCTATACACTAATTTATCAATTCCTGATTCAGTCAGGGTTTGAAATTGTTGGTTAATTTGCTGTTGATAAGCTTTCCAGGTTTGATTGTAAGCTGCTTGGTTTTGAATATCTTCAGGTACTGGGAAACCAAAAAACACAGCTGCTCCGGCACGCCATAAATCCCCTTCACTGATACCGGTTGCACGGAGGTTATTGGTTACTCTAACTGCATTATAAACCCCTTGTGCAATACTGATTGCCAGGCCAATGGCAGCCCCGATTGGACCAGCAGTAACCGTAATTAATGAGGCAATACCCGTTGCAATAGAAACAATAGTGCCTGCTATTGCTAATGAACCTGCTACCAAATGATCGGTTCTCTCTACACCTGCCGTTTGGCTGGCAGCTTTAAAAGAATCTACTGCATACCAAGTGCCTAAGCCTGCACCAATAAAATTCATGGCAGCGCCAAGTTTACCTGCAGTATTTGCTAATTTGCTGGATAAACTTTGAATACGTTGGCTATTGGCAATTAAATCTAAGGAAATATCTAAGACATCTGTTGTAGAGCCAAGCCCTTCTTTGGCAGCATCATAATAATTGCCTGATTTAGTTGCAGCCAGAGTTTGATAAATAGAACCAGGTAGTCTTGCCAGCTGTAGACCCATATTAATACGACTAATGTTTCTAGCAATGGGAGTCAGTTTGCTGCCATGCTGCTGGGGGTTGCCATAAAGACTACGTTGTTGCTGATCAACCTCAGTTAATGTTTTTAACGTTTGTTCCAGTTGTTTATTAAGAGTGGCGAGCTTGGGTTCGCTTGCCTCTAAATTAGCTATCGTGGCAAGCCGCTTCAGCAAAATCTGCTGGGCATCATTATCTCCACTTAAACTTAAGGGGGACTCACCTGTGTGTTGTAATCGCTGAACTAACAATAATGTCTGATAAGCCTGATCACCATCAACTGTCTTCAACCAGTGATTAATATGGTTAGCATCCAGACTCAATTGTTGTCTTGCGAGTAGCGGTTCTAAGTTGGTTAACTCTGCTATTTGTTGGCCTGAAAGCCGCTGCCTGTTCTGACTTAAACCTAAGCTCCATAAATCTATCCGACTTAAACTAATGTCGGCTATCTTAACTCGACCCAATAGATTATCTGTCTCTAACAGCCGTTGCCAAGTGGGGATGATTGGTGTTGAGATTTTATCAATGGTTTTACTGTTAGCAGCTAAATCTGTTGTAACCTCAGTTAATTGCCACTGCTTTGTATTTATATTGAGTTCTTTGAATAATGCTCTTAGCGATTTTATGGTGGGTAATTGGTAAGTTTTCGCTGTATCGGCATGATAAAGAGTTAGCTGGTTTTTTTGCTGAACCAGTGCAAACTGCTGACTTTTAAGCTTCAAACGATAGAGTAAGGTTTGTTGATTACCACTAAATGACCTTAAGGTAGCTATAAGTGGGTTAATGTTATTACCGCTCACAAGCTCATTGGTGCCAGTGATTGAGATGGTTTTTATTTGATCTGCAAAAGTTATACGCTGCTGACTGTCGTTATCAACCTCTGTTGGTAGAGCTGATGATAAAGCAGTTAGTTTTACTTGGTTTGTAGCAAACTCCAAACCATTGTCCAGATTCTTGGCTGCTGTTGTTAAGAATGCATTTTCCAATTCTGTGGGAGTAAGGCTTAATTTGGTTGCAGCACTGCTTTCAGCATCAAGCGCAGGGCGGAGTAGCTCACTAAGCTCTACCTGGCTTTTGATGCCTACCATCAGGGGGCGTAATACATCGGAGCGCAAAATACGTTTACCAACACTATGTAATGCCGCTGTAAATATGCTGCGTTTATCCCGACCAAATAAATTGGTCAAGCCTTCTTTATGGTGGAATAAAGCTGTTAATAGCTCTTGGTTGGTTTTAGAAAGCTGTTCATCATTAGCTAAATCGGCTAAGAAACGTTCTCTTTCAAAGGTTAGAATTTTGGTTTGCTTATGGCCCCATGAAATTTTAAATAAAGGTTTTAGTGGCTCAGTATTGGGGCCTCTGATTAATTCGACTACATGGATAATAGGGCGAAATGGGTTGGGAATGTTCCAAGGCTTTTTACTCTTTACTGTCGTAATTTCACTAATGTAACGGTTAACATCTATCTTATGTCGTTTGAAGTAATTGGGGTTATTTACGAGTCGCTTAATAAATCGCCGGTCCAACTCTGGACCAAAGCCTAAGGCATCAGCTGCTTCAATAAGGGTAATGATTTTGTCTTGGATTCGATCTGAACTTTGGGTATAGGTCTCCCCCGTTTTTACCGATCGTAGATGCTCACTGACTTGGCTAAATAATTGCCACTGACTATTTACATCCTGGCTTTTAACTAACTGTACTGCAGTGTCTAGCAACTTTAGCTGGTCTGGTCGGGTACGAATATCTGATAAGGCTTCACGATAAAGGCGACGGTAGTGGTCATTACCAGAACCAAATTGCCTTTCAAGCTTATTTAATACTCTGTCAGCGCTGTAGTGAGGGTTTTTTAAAAGTTGTCGATAGATTTTTTGCCAGACTCTGGCTGGTGCCTGGTCTTTAGAGTATTGATAGAGGTTATTTACGCGATCAAGTAATAGCTGGCGCAGTGATTCTTGAGAATCGCCTTCACTCGATAAAATAGCCTTTTCAGCATCAGAGGGTGTTTCAATGATATCAAAACGGCGGTTCATATATTGGGCAACTGCTTGAGTAAAACCGACACCACCAATGGTTGCACCAACACCGGCAAATAATACGGCACTGACACCAATTCCATAAGGGCCACCTAAGATCATGCCTAATTGGCCTGCGGTTAATACGACATTACCAAAAATATCAACTATATGTGCATTACGTTGGCTAGTATAAAACTGGTTAATAATACCTTTAACTTGTCGTAATTCAGGACTGGAGTTGATAAGTTCATTGTTACGTAATGTACCTAACCACTCGTTAAGGGTTTTAACTTCTTTAATACCTAAACCAGCCTTTGCCAAGCCTGCTACCACCATTTGGGCTTGGCCAATGACATTAAATGTGTCGCCAATCGTGCCTATCATTTGCCCATAGGGAATGGCGCTTTCACCAATTAAGAGTTGACTGGTCGCTCTAGCTTCAAATGAAATCATGCCCCAATACATAGAGCCTAAGCCAGACTCAGTAAAGTTTCCTGCCAAACGGCTTTCAATAAACTTTAACCACTTTTCTTCTTGACCACTTCTAAGCTCTGCAATTTGTTGCAATAGTGTTTGAGTTTCTGGTGATTTGGGATCAAACAGGTTGGCTTTATCTAAAGTCTTCAGTAGCTGATTAATATTTTCACTGTTATGGTTGCTATCACTAGCAGACAGTTGTTGTTCGATGGTTGCCCTATGTGCGGATATACTATCTATTAGTTGTCTTACTTGAGTAATAGCGTCGCTAATTTCAGTATTATCATTTAGCTTAAGCTGGCTAAACTGTTCAAATAGCGCTTTTTTAAACCGCAACTGTTTAACCAGGGTATCTACATTAGGTGGTTGGTCATTATTCAATAGTTGCTCTTTAGCTAACAGTTCAGCCTTTAATGTGTTTGTTAATTCTTCCTTTAATTCGTTGATATTTTCTTTTAGTTCTACAAATTCATCAGCAGCTTCATTTCGCTCTTCTAATGCACCTAGCCAACCTTTATGTACCACTGCAATAAAACCAGGATATAAGCCCAATGCTTGTACTGTTTGTACAATCTTTCTAGGTAACCCAGAGTTTTCTAGACTTACAGCTAAATCATCACCACCATCAATAACCAGTACAGGGCCACTTTCTCCTGATGCAATAGGGGATACATTATGACCATTGCGGCCTCTCAACTTTCGAAATAGCCATGCTAGATGTTTCGACCGATTTCTTTTATAGCCTTTTTGTAGAGCTGTCTGTGCATCATCCAGTTTCGTAAAGTGCATAGTTTGCTCTAAAGGGCCACCACTGACTTTCCAGAAAAAGCCATTTAAGCTGCTTTTAGAAATAGAGACGCTATAGGTACTTTCAAGAGAATTTTTAAGTTGTTCACCAGAGGTTGGGTTTGATAAGTCGTTTATATTTTGAGCCATCAGTACAATCTACTCCAGATGGTGTGTGCTAGATAAAATAGAAGTTAGTAAAGCAGGAGATACCTGGACCTATATTGGTTTGAGGTTTCTTTAGTCAAAAAATTAGGCGCTTGGATATCCCTCTGCAATACCCAGGTTAGATACAGCCAAAGTGGAAGAGGTATTGATTAAGTAGGGAATCAATAAGTAGATGGTTGGCTTTGTGTTGGCTGCTATACATTCAATTTGGGCTATTAAGTTACAAGACAATCTGAAGAATATAAATGATAATGATTTATATTTGCGGTGTAGTTATTGTAACAGTTAGTGTCATTGTGTAAATCTTGCCAAAAGTAGAAAGGAGTAGTGCCAATATATAGCCAAATGATTCCATCATACTATGAATTTTTACTATTGGTGCAACTATACCTTTCAAACATGATTTCTAGGTTCACCGGGATAAGCCTGCTACTGCAAGACTTACAACAACATCCTTAACGAATGAAAATATTCCTTACAGGAACTCATTATTTGTTAGCCATACTTAAAAATACCCGTATTGGCTATACATTACTCGAATTAACTAAAGTTAGTATAAAAATAATACAGAAAATTATACGTTTTTTGTATTTAGAAAAAAATCAGGTTGATAAGAGTTTTTTTAGATTATTTCTTGGGGTTGATATTACATAGGAGAAAAATTTATATTTCTAAGTCATTAAGCTGTCATTATAAATAGTTAATGTAAGTGGTTACTGTTGACTCTAGGCAGCATAAAAACTTTTTTAAAATTAAATCGAATAAAATAATTTACTAATTGTCAAAGAAGCCCGAAAATAACCAGTACCTCACTGTTGGACAATTGTCTGGGTAGTCACGGAGCTGTACTTACTGCAAATGCCTTTTTATTGGATATAAAGCTATATTCTTAGTTATATAGACCTATGCGGTGTGTTAATACTAACATTATTTTCTATAGCAGGAATAACTGTAGTATTGATATACCTATAGCTGGTAATAAAAAGGTTATTTTTGAATTTAAAAAAGTACAGGGTATAGCTCCAGTTTAAAACCTATTGTAGTACTAAATTAAAAATCAAGGAAATGAAATGGTTGCTCGTATTAACTTACATCTATCTCAAGAAGAAGTATTTTTTGATCAGGTTAAAAATCCTGATACCACCCAGTGGAATATAGGTAATAATGTTAAAATAACCGGTTTTCTTGATATTAAAGTATTTCTACGTGCATTAAATTTAGCTGTTGATAATTTAGATTTATTTCAGTTTAAATTTGAGGAGCATGAAGGGTCTCCTTATTTATATAAAAAAAGTGAAATTAATAAAGACTATATAAAGCAATTAGACTTTAGTGGCAAAGAACAGTCCTCAGAGCAGGCAAAACAGTTTATTAAAGATCAGTTTGATACCACGTTTGACTTATTTTCAGGAAAGCTTTTTGAGTTTTATTTATTAAAGATATCCGACACAGAGCATTGGTGGTGCTCACGATTTCATCATATTTTAATTGATGGATTTGGTATATCTTTATTTTCTAAAATAACGGCAAAACTTTATACCTCCATTATTAAAGGTGAACCTACTGATTGGCTACAGCAAACTATACCTAGCTATCTAGATGCAATTAAACACTCTCATGACTATTTAAACTCTGAGCAGTATAAAAAAGACGCTGATTACTGGGTAAGCAAGTTTAATAGGCTGCCTGATAGCTTACTTTCTAGAAAAAGACATCATAAAGAGTTTCGTAGTGAAACAGTTGATATCGAACTATCTGACTCAACAAGAAATCAGCTTCAGAAACTGGTAAAAAATCATAAAAGTAGTTTGCTACAACTTACTATAGCTGCATTAAGCATTTACTTTGATAATACAGAAGGGAAGCAAGCGCCAGTATTTGGTATTCCTCTACATAATCGTTTGAGTAAGCAGCAGTTACAATCAGTGGGGATGTTTACTTCGTTAGTGCCTTTTTGCTCAAAAATTAATAAGTCACAAACAGTTCGATCTTTATTAGCTGATATAAAAGCTATTAGGAAACAAGACTTTCTCTATCAGAGTTATCCTTTAGCTCACCTGAAAAGGTTGTTAGCAGAAAAGTTTAATCAAAATCCTGTTCTTTTTGATGTTGCCATTAACTACGGCAAGTTTGATTATCAGTTAGAATTAAATGGGCTGAAATCGTCAACAGAACAAATTATAAGCCGACAGAAGCCATTACCACTTCATGTTTTTTGGTGTGACTTCGGTGAGCATCAGCCTTTAACATTGAAAATTATTTTTCGAGATGACTATCTGGACAAACAGGAAGCAGAGTTTTTTGCTAATAGGCTCGTCCACATTTTACAACAGTTTGGGAGTAATATTGATTGCTTAATTAGTGATATTGAGACGATTAGCTCCGTTGAACAAGCGCTCATTCAATCGTGGGGTGGCTTTGACCAAAATGCTATTCAATATAGTGATGAACTTAGTCATCAGACAATTCATCAGCTATTTGAAGATCAGGTGATGCGTCATTCTGATGCTGTTGCGGTAGTTTTTGGCCAACAGCGGTTAAGTTATCAGGCACTTAATTATAAAGCTAATCAGTTAGCTCATTATTTACAAGAGCAGGGGGTTAAACCAGATACTTTGGTTGGGCTGTGTGTTGAGCGTTCTATCGAGATGGTAATTGGTATGCTTGCCATAATTAAGGCAGGAGGTGCTTATTTGCCGATAGATCCAAGCTACCCCAAGGAGCGACAAGCTTATCTATTAGAAGACAGTAAACCTCTATTATTACTAACACAAAAAGCGCTGTTAACAGAGTTACCTGACTATAGTGGTCACATTACCTGTATTGACTCAGACTGGTTAGATATTCAACATTATCCTAAGCAGAATCCACCTGTCAGTAGCAGCTTAAGTCACCTTGCTTATGTCATTTATACCTCTGGTTCTACTGGTAAACCTAAAGGTGTAACTATTGAGCAGTCAGGTATTATACGACTGGTAAAAAACACCAATTATATTTCGCTATCTTCTACAGACATTATTGCTCAAGCATCTAACCATTCTTTTGATGCGGCTACCTTTGAAATTTGGGGGGCACTATTAAATGGCGCTAAACTGGTTTGTATTGATAAGTCAGTACTATTAGTGCCTGAAGCACTTAAAGAGCAACTCCATCGCGATAAAATAACCACAATTTTTATGACAACAGCACTTTTTAATGCTGTTGCTGAGCAACTGCCGGATACGTTTAAACCATTGACAAATGTTCTATTTGGTGGGGAAGCAGCTTCACCAAATCATATTAATCGAGTTTTAACGGCTGGTAAACCCAAGCACTTACTCAATGTATATGGGCCTACAGAAAATACCACGTTTAGTACTTGGTATGAAATACAGTCTCAGCAGAACTCATACCCAATTGGTATTCCTATAAGTAATTCAAGCGCTTATGTTGTTAACTCAAAAAACAACGTTTGTCCTGTTGGGGTTGCTGGTGAATTACTTGTAGGTGGATTAGGGATAGCTAGGGGTTATTTAAATAGAGCTGAATTAACAGCTGAAAAGTTTATTGCTAATCCATTTAGCCCAGAAAATCAGAATCGGCTTTATCGCACGGGTGATTTAGTTCGCTGGTTGTCGGATGGTAAATTGGAATTTTTAGGGCGTATTGATAATCAAGTAAAACTACGTGGGTTTCGAATTGAACTAGGTGAAATAGAAACACTATTAGAGCAGCACGAACAAGTAACTGAAGCGGTCGTTATAGTGCGAGAAGATCAGCCAGAGGATAAGCGCTTGGTTGCTTATGTAGTAGCAACAAATGAAATAAATAAAAATACTACAACACTTGAAAATGAGTTGCTTCAGTATCTAGCAGGTCAACTGCCAGAGTATATGGTTCCTATGGCTATTACTCTGTTATCAGCACTGCCTTTAACAGAAAATGGTAAGGTTGATTATCGAGCACTCCCCAAGCCTGATTATAGTGAGGCTAATGAGATGAGTCTGCCTACTAGTGCTATTGAGAAATCACTTGTGCTAGTATGGCAGCAAGTGCTGGGTATTGAGCGGCAACTTAGTCTACATGATCATTTTTTTAATTTAGGAGGACACTCTCTATCGGCAGCAAAGCTAGCTAGCCATATACGCCAGCAGTTTAAAGTTGACATTGGTATTGACGCCGTATTTGCTCAGCCGACGCTTGGTGCATTAGCTAGTGTGATAGCTGGATCAAAAGTTGCTGAGTTACCACAGATTAATCCTACTGACCGCTCTAAGCCTTTACCTTTATCTTATGCTCAGCAACGTTTGTGGTTTGTTGATCAAATGGAAGAAAATAGTCAGCAATACCATATACCAGTAACGTATTATTTGTCAGGACATCTTAATATTAATGCACTATCTGAGGCATTCCGTCAATTATTTCAACGTCACGAATCGTTAAGAACAGTTTTTCAGTTATATTCAGGAGAACCCCAGCAAATTATTAAGTCACTGCCAAAGAACTGGCAGGTAGCAGTGACTGATTTACGTGGCAAAAACACAGAAGAACAACAGCAACAAATATATAATTTAAATCAACAATTACATAAAATACCATTTGATTTAAGTCATGATTTAATGCTGCGTGCTCATTTGATCAGATTACAGGATGATGAGGCACAGTTATTAATGACAATGCATCATATTGCTGCGGATGGCTGGTCGGTAGAAATTTTAATTAATGAATTAAATCAACTTTATAGCGATGTAGTTGCTAATCATCTACCTAAACTAGCAGAATTATCCATTCAATACGGGGATTATGCAGTATGGCAGCGAGACTGGCTACGAGGGGAAGTACTTGAAAAAGAGTTGGCTTATTGGCAACAACAGTTAGCAGGGGCGCCTGAAGTACATAACTTGCCTTTAGATAAACCGCGGCCAGCGATTCAACAATACCAGGGTAATCGAGTCAATTTAACTATTCCTGTTAGTTTGACACAACAATTTGAAATGGTATGTCAAAGACAGGAAGCTACCTTATTTATGGGGCTACATGCGATTTTATCCATATTAATAAATCGCTACAGTGGAGAGACTGATATTATAATCGGTACCCCGGTGGCTAACCGGGAGCAAGCTGAGCTTGCGCCACTGATTGGCTTTTTTGTAAATACGTTAGTGTTACGAGCAGATTTATCTGGTCAAATGAGTTTTAATCAGCTCTTAAAGCAAACAAAGCAAACCGCACTAGCTGCTTATGCTCATCAGCAAGTACCTTTTGACAATATAGTAGAGCATTTACAGCCGTCTCGGAGCTTAAGTTATCATCCGATTTTTCAAGTTGTACTGGCCTTACAAAATAACCAACAGGCAGAGTTGCAGTTTCCAGGTGTAAAAGCTGAGTTGCTTAAGCCAGAGCTATTCACCGCTAAATTTGACTTAATGCTTAATATTGAATCAAGTTCAGCAGGGTTGACCTTGTGGTGGGAATATAATACAGCATTATTTAATCATGACACCATTGAGCAACTGGCCACTCATTTTAACCAGTTAATTGAAAAGGTTGTATCAACCCCTGATCTGCCTTTTAAACAGCTATCTTTATTGACTAAGGATGAGCAGCAGAGCTTATTAATTGACAGAAGTAATGTTCAATCGACTTATCAGGATAGCCAAACTATTCACCGACTGTTTGAGCAGCAGGCAGAAAAAGCTCCTGACGCGATAGCAGTCATGAGTGAAGGGCAGCAATTAACGTATTATCAGCTAAATCAGCAAGCAAACCAATTAGCTCACTTTCTTCAGGCTCAAGGTGTTAATGCTGAAACTATCGTAGGGCTGTGTATTGATCGGTCTGCAGAAATGTTGGTAAGTATTTTAGCAATATTAAAAGCAGGCGGGGCTTACCTTCCACTTGACCCTGGTTATCCTCAAGAGCGCTTAAGTTATATATTAGATGACAGTAAGCCCCTATTATTAATTACACAAAGTGACTTATCAAGTAAACTACCTGAATATGATGGTTCGCTTATATGTATTGATACAGAGTGGTTGAAAATTAAAAATTATTCTGATCAAAACCTACCAGAGCTAACCAGTATCAACAAACTTGCTTATGTTATTTATACGTCAGGTTCAACGGGCAAGCCAAAAGGTACCTTGGTTCCTCATAAAGGTGTTGTGAGGCTTGTGAATAATAATCAGGTATTATCATTTTTATCGTCAGCAACAGTAACCCTGCAAGCGGCTTCCATTGCCTTTGACGCTGCCACATTTGAAATATGGGGGGCTTTGTTAAATGCTGGACAAGTAGTACTTTATGGTGAAGACACTGTTGACATCCAGTTGTTAGAAAGCACAATTAATCAATACCAAGTCAATACGGTTTGGTTAACAGCGGGCTTATTTGATCACTTTGTCCAGCAGTCGGTCACGCCATTAAATTCATTACGCTTTTTATTAGCTGGCGGTGATGTAGTTTCACCAGAGTCTGTGTATAAGCTTTATCAGCAGCATTCCCATATTCAAGTGATAAATGGTTATGGCCCAACAGAAAATACCACATTTACGTGTTGCTATCCTATACCTCGTCACTTTAATCAGAGCCAAGCGTTACCTATTGGTAAGCCGGTTGGTGGTACCCATTTGTATGTATTAAATGAAATGTTGGACTTACTGCCAGTAGGTGCTATTGGTGAATTATATGTGGGTGGTGATGGTTTAGCAAAAGGTTATTTAAATCGGCCAGAATTAACTTCAAAACAATTTGTACCACACCCATTTAGCTCTGACCCTAATTCTCGACTATATCGTACAGGAGATTTAGTACGTTGGCTTCCTGATGGAAACTTAGCCTTTATTGGGCGTGCAGACCATCAAGTAAAAATACGTGGTTTTCGGATTGAGTTAGGAGAAATAGAGGCATTAATTGCCACCCATGCACAGGTGCAAGAAGTAGCCGTTATTGCCAGAGAAGACCAGCCAGGTAATAAACGACTGGTTGCTTATATAGTTGCAGAGCCAACAACTAATTTCTCAATACTAAAAAATAGCTTAATGAAGCAGTTAGTGACTCAATTACCTGAGTATATGGTACCTACTGTGCTGGTAGAACTAACAGTGATGCCGCTAACAACAAATGGTAAAGTTGATCGTCGGGCTTTACCAAAGCCAGATTATCGAGAGCATTCAACACTAATTGAGCCTGTCAGTCCGCTACAAATAGCGTTAGCGAAGCTCTGGCAACAAGTATTGGGTATAACAGATGGATTAAGTGTCACTGACAATTTCTTTTCCCTAGGAGGACATTCGTTATTAGCAGTAAAGCTAACAGGACTAATTCGACAACAGTTTAATGTTGACATCAGTGTTAGGGATATATTTGCAGCCCCTACCCTGAATGGGTTAGCAGATACTATTGATAAAGCGGGCAAAGTGGATCAAACGACTATCACTGTAGCAGATCGATCAGTACCCTTGCCTTTATCTTATGCTCAACAGCGGCTATGGTTTATTGATCAAATGGAAGAGGGCAGTGAGCAATATCACATGCCTTATCTATACCGATTAATTGGCTCATTAAATAAAGAAGCATTATCACAAGCATTCAGGAAAATTTTATTACGTCATGAAAGTTTGAGAACAGCCTTTGAGTTGGTAGAAGGTGAAGCTCAGCAATATATACAAAATCTGCCAGAAAACTGGTGTATGGTTATTACCGACTTACGTAACCATTCCAGTCACTATCAACAAATGCAGCTTGATGAAATAAAGCAGCAAATACATAAAACACCGTATAACTTAAGTCAGGATTTAATGTTGCGTGTACACTTGGTTCAACTCAAGAATCATGAGTCATTACTTTTAATAAACATGCATCATGTTGCCTCTGATGGCTGGTCGGTAGGTGTGTTAATTAATGAACTTAATTTGTTGTATAACAATATTTGTCAGGGAAAAACCATCGAAGCAAACCTACCAGAATTGACGATTCAATATGGTGATTATGCGGTTTGGCAACGAAGCTGGTTACAAGGTGAGATTTTAGAGCAACAACTTGATTATTGGCAGCAACAGTTGCAGGGTATTCCTGAAGTACATAGTTTACCACTGGATAAGCCCAGACCAGCGATACAGCAATATCATGGTGATCGACTGACTTCAGAAGTAGATATACACCAGATCAGGCGCCTTACTGCCTTATGCCAATCCCATGGAGCCACCTTGTTTATGGGGTTGCATGCAATTTTGTCTATTTTAATCAGTCGCCTTAGTGGAGAAACAGATATTGTTATTGGCACTCCAGTGGCTAATCGTGAACAAGCAGAAGTGACGTCACTTATTGGCTTTTTTGTGAATACATTAGTGTTGCGTAGCGATTTATCAAGTGAACTTAGCTTTAAGTGTGCCTTAAAGCAGTCTAAGCAAACAGCATTAGCTGCTTACTCTTATCAACAAGTACCTTTTGATCATTTGGTAGAGCGGTTACAGCCTTCCCGTAGCTTGAGTTATCATCCATTATTTCAAGTGATGCTGGCTCTGCAAAATAACGAACAAGTCGCACTTGCTTTAGAAAATATCTCTGCGGAATTGTTAAAGCCCGACTTTCCTATTGCTAAGTTTGATTTAACATTAATTGCAGAAGAGCGAGAAAAAAGTGTTGGTCTGACCTGGGAATATAATACTGCTATATTTGAGGCTGAAACAATAGCCCGTTTTGCTAAATATTTTAACCAGTTATTAGATCAGGCTATATTAACCCCTGATATTCCAGTGACACAGTTGCCACTATTATCTAAACAAGAAGGTGAAGAGTTATTAGCTAATTTTTCAACAACAGACAATACGGCTATAAATGATAGTTGTATTCACCATTTATTTGAAAAACAAGCTGACTGTACACCAGAACAAATTGCTGTTGTATTTGAGTCCCAGCAATTGAGTTATCGGGAATTAAATGAAAAATCCAATCAATTAGCATTTTATTTGATTGATAGAGGTGTTACTCCAGGCTCTTTTGTGGGAATTTGCTTGCCTCGTTCATTTGATTTAATTACTGCTATTTTAGGTATTTTAAAAGCTGGTGGCGTATATGTACCCCTTGATCCTAACTATCCTTTAGATCGTTTGTCCTTCATGATTGAAGATAGTAAGGTAAAATTTGTCTTGATGAATAAAATGCTAACTGATGCCTCACCATTGGATCAATTACAAATAAGTCAGTCTAATACTATTTATGTTGATGAGCTGAAAATAATAGAAAACATCAACCAATACCCGGTTAAAAATATACCAAATACAGTTGTTAATATTGCAGGAGCTGATCTTGCTTATATTATTTATACCTCTGGCTCTACAGGCAAACCAAAAGGGGCCCTGGTTAACCACCAAGGTTTAGTTAATATTTTACAAACCCAACAAGATAAACTGCAATTATCACCTGCCAGTCGAGTACTTCAGTTTGCGTCAATCAGCTTTGATGCTGCTACTTGGGAATGGAGCATGGCTCTTACCTCAGGTGCTACATTATATTTATTTCCACAAGCAATGGTTGCATCATTGGAAACGTTATCTGAGCAAGTGGCTCGTTTCCAGCTAACACATGCATTATTGCCACCTGCGGTACTGCCGCTATTGGATGAGAACAGCTGGCAATCGGTAAAATGTTTGATTATAGGAGGCGATAGTTGTCCACTAGCGCTGGCTAATCAATGGGCGCAAAATCGAGTTCTATTTAATGCTTATGGACCGACTGAGGCAACTATTTGTGCCACTATTGCTAGAGTCAATGACAATAGCCCAATCATTCATATTGGTAAGCCATTTACTGGAGTAGAAGCTTATGTGTTAGATAAAAACCTTCAAGTAGTACCCGTTGGAGTACCTGGAGAGCTTTATATTGGAGGGATAGGTGTTGCTAGGGGGTATTTGAACAGACCTGAACTAACTGCAGAGAAATTTATTTCTCATCCATTTAGTCATGAGCTTGAAGCCCGCTTGTATGCAACAGGTGACTTAGTACGCTGGCTGCCGGATGGTAATTTAGCATTCATGGGTAGAATTGATCACCAGGTAAAAATACGTGGTTTTCGTATAGAATTGGAAGAAATTGAAGCACAAATACTCAATTGTGAGGGAGTAAAAGAAGCTGTAGTGGTTGCTCGTGAAGATCAGCCTGGTGATAAACGATTGGTTGGGTATATAGTTGCTGAGGAGTGTTATAGTTTTACCATAATAAAGCCTGCAATATTACAGCAATTATCTGAGCAGCTACCTGAATACATGGTTCCTTCAATAGTGATGGAGGTAATAGCTCTACCATTGACGCCTAATGGAAAAGTAGACCGAAAAGCACTACCTAAGCCAGTCTACCAAGCTGACTCTGCTATCGTTGATCCTGAATCTGAAATAGAGGTTGCGCTAGCTGAGTTATGGCAGAAAATATTGGGCATTGACGATAAACTCAGTGTAAATGATAACTTTTTTGCATTGGGTGGGCACTCATTACTGGCCGTTCGTTTAAGTGGATTGATAAGGCAGGCATTTAATGTTGATATTAGCGTTAGAAATATTTTTACTACGCCTACAGTAGCAACACTTGCTAAAAGTATTGAGCAAGCACGAATCAGTGAACAGCCCAAAATTGTTTCAGTCAATCGGTCTATTCCTCTTCCGCTTTCTTATGCACAACAGCGGTTGTGGTTTATCGATCAAATGGAAGAAGGGAGCCAACAGTATCATATACCCTTTATTTATCGATTAACTGGTGAACTTAATTATGAAGCATTATCTCAGGCATTTATTAAATTATTGTCTCGCCATGAGAGTTTAAGAACAGTAATCAGGCTATATGAAGGTAAAGCAGCGCAGTTGGTACAACCATTACCAGCTG
Source organism: Spartinivicinus poritis (assembly GCF_028858535.1). Lineage (NCBI taxonomy): Bacteria > Pseudomonadati > Pseudomonadota > Gammaproteobacteria > Oceanospirillales > Zooshikellaceae > Spartinivicinus > Spartinivicinus poritis. Next base: position 17,827 of record NZ_JAPMOU010000016.1, on the reverse strand, counting down.
ATTGGTTATTACCTATTACTGATTTGAAAAAATATCCTGTTAAAAAACAACAAGAAAAAGTTAATGCATTAAAACATCACTTACATAAGGCAGCGTTTGATTTAAGTCAGGATTTAATGCTTAGAGCACACCTTGTCGTATTGGCGAGTGATGAAGCTCTATTATTAGTGACGATGCATCATATTGCCTCTGATGGTTGGTCAGTGGGCATTTTAATTGATGAACTGAACAGGCTGTATAATAGTATTATTACGGACGAAACAATTAATTTGCCTGAACTAGCAGTGCAATATGGTGATTATGCAGTATGGCAACGACAATGGCTGCAAGGAGAAGTACTAGAGCAACAGTTAGCCTATTGGAAAAAACAATTAGCAGGTATTCCTGAAATACATAGTTTACCTTTGGATAAACCTAGGCCCGCGGTTCAGCAATTTAATGGTAAACACTATTTCTGTGAAATTGATTCTGAACTGGCAAAGCGATTCAAGGCATTATGTCAGGCACAAGGTGCCACTTTATTTATGGGGCTTCATGCTGTATTAGCTACTCTACTAAGCCGTTATAGTAGTGAAACAGATATTGTAATTGGTACACCTGTTGCCAACCGTGAGCAGGCAGAAGTTGCTTCATTAATCGGCTTTTTTGTTAATACATTAGTGTTGCGTTGTGATTTATCTTCTGAGCTAAGCTTTAATGAATTACTAGACCAGTGTAAGCAAACGGCCCTGGCAGCTTATGCCCACCAACAAGTACCATTTGATCATTTGGTTGAAAGCTTACAGCCTGCTCGTAGCTTAAGTTACCATCCTGTTATTCAAGTAATGCTGGCTTTACAAAATAACCAGCGAAGTGACTTACAGTTTAGTGGGTTGAGCGTCACTAGTGAGCCGATGGAGCTAACAGCATCACTGTTTGACTTAACACTGAATGTTGTAGAAAAAGAAGGCAAGTTGAGTTTATGTTGGGAATATAATACGGACTTATTCTATGAATCGACTATTGAAAACATGGCACGTCGTTTTGAAAAAGTAATGACTTTTGCTACTGCACGTCCAGGTCAGTCTGTATTTAAGTTACCAATTTTAACGAATTTTGAGGAGCAGCAGTTAATCAATATACATCAGCAACAAACATTATTAAATAATGATGAGCCTATATGTATTCATCAGCTATTTGAACAAGTAGCAAGTGACTATCCTGACACAACTGCCGTGGTTTATGGTAAACAAGCTGTTAATTATACTGATTTAAATAAACAAGCTAATCAGCTGGCTCATTATTTGGTGGAACAGGGAGTTAGGCCTGATAATATAGTGGCAATTTGTCTGGAACGCTCAATTGATTTGATGATTGCTATTTTAGCAATTTTGAAAGCCGGTGGTGCTTATTTGCCGCTTGACCCAACCTATCCTGATGAGCGTTTGAACTATATGTTGGAGGATTCTGGTGTTCAACAAGTGATTACCAATAATCAATTGTTGAATAAACTACATTGTAACTATCAGCATGTGGTTTGTATTGATGAGCTACAACAGCAACTGGTAAATTACCCGAAAAATAATATAGATCCAAAAACAATAGGTCTGACCAGTAGCCATTTGGCTTATTTAATTTATACTTCAGGTTCTACTGGATTGCCGAAAGGGGTTATGGTTGAGCATCAATCGCTAGTAAATCATATTAGTGTAGTTATTAAATTCTATCATGTAAGGCCTGAAGATAGAGTGTTACAGTTTTTTAATATTGGGTTTGATGCTGCAACAGAGCAGTTTTTTGTTAGTTTTTTAGCTGGTGCCACTTTATACTTGCATGATAAAGGATTAGTGATTGATAAAGAGTTTGCTAAATTACTAATTGAAAATCAATTAACACATATTGATTTACCACCACTGTATGCAAAAGAAGTATTATTACCTTATGTAAATGATGTTGCGTTTTGGCAGCAAGCTAAATTGCATTGTGTAATTGTAGGAGGTGATGTATTACCAGCTGATTTTGCCAAAGCATGGGCAACTAGTCTGGCTAATCAACACTGCCAATTAGTTAATATTTATGGTCCTACTGAAGCGACGATTGCATCAACTTACTATATTGTGCCTGATAATATAGTTTATAACTCTGTACCTATAGGCAGTAATACAACAGGCTCTAAACTATATGTATTGGATCAATATCAGTCGTTAGTGCCTGTTGGTGTTCCTGGTGAGCTGTATATCGGCGGTGATGGGGTTACAAGAGGATATTTAGGCCGTCCTGAACTAACAGCGGAAAAGTTTATTATAGATCCATTTGCTGACCCTAAAAGAACTGGTGATATTAAAATGTATCGGACCGGTGATAGCGTTCGCTGGCTTCCAGATGGGAATTTAGAGTTTTTAGGTAGGATTGATAATCAAGTTAAAATTCGTGGCTATAGAATTGAGCTTGGTGAAATTGAAACACAGCTAAATTTACATGATTGGATAGCTGACTCAGTCGTGATTATTCATGGTAGTGAAGGAGATGAAAAGAAAATTGTCGCTTACCTTGTTATAGGCAATGAAGGTAATATCTGCCAACAAACGTTACAAAGAGAGCTAGAAGCCTATTTAAAGAAACGTCTGCCTGACTATATGGTACCTGCGTGTTTCATGGTCATTGACCAGATACCTTTAACACCTAACCAGAAGGTTAATCGAAAGGCATTGCCAGCACCTGTATTTCATAGCAATCTGACAGCTATTGAAGTTGCTGAAACAGACTTAGAGCAGCAGCTATTAATTATTTGGCAGTCAGTGTTAGATGATAATAAAGTTTTCGGGATCACAGATGACTTTTTTGCCTTGGGTGGACATTCAATTTTAGCTGTGCGCTTAGTGGCTGCAATTAACAAAGAGTTGGACTTTAAACTGAGTATTCAGCAATTATTTGCTAATCCAACGATTAGAGAGCTGGCTTATTTTATAGAGCAAAGTAAAAGTCAAGAAATGGGTACAGAAGCTAAAAATAGCTCACTTGAATATCAGCAAGTAATAGTTGATGATAATTTATTAACAGCTATTCCTGATTTTTCTCAACCATCAACAAGCTTTGAAAAAGGGTTTAGTCATATCCTGCTAACTGGGGTAACAGGATATGTTGGGGCGTATTTGTTAAATAAGGCACTTACTCAGTGGAATCAAACCATCTGTTACTGTGTTGTTAGGGCGACAGACATAAACGAAGGCTTCTTAAGAGTAAAACGAAACCTACAAAAGTTTGGCTTATGGCAAGCTTCTTATAGCGATCGAATAACTGTCGTATTGGGTGACCTTAACCAGGAAAAATTAGGTATAGCAGATAGTTTATGGGAGTCATTAACAGAAGCAGTTGATCTTATTATTCATAACGGTACTTGGGTTAATCACTTGTTACCTTATCAACAACTAAAAATGGCTAATGTAAATGCTACACTGTCGTTAATTAAACTAGCCAGTAAAGGTTGCTCAACCCGATTTGCCTATATATCAACAACAGGTATATTCAGTAGTCAACCTGGAAGAGATAAAGTCACAGAAACAACTTCAACAGAAAATGAAAGACAATTAACTCACTCAGGTTATGGTGCTTCAAAATGGGTAGCAGAGCGATTATTGCTTAATGCTCAACAAAAAGGGCTTGATTTATTTATTTTCAGATTAGGTCGAGTTGCTGCTGATAGTCGTACAGGGCAAGGTGCTCCAGATGATGTGATTGGCCGTTATTTGCGATCTTGCCTGATATTGGGGATTTTTCCAGATAATCTATTCGAGGAAACATTGATAACTGTTGATACTGTTGCTGATGCTGTGATTGGTATGGTTGATCAGCACTCACAAAGCCAGCGGGTGTTCCATTTAATAGGTAATCAAATGGTAAACTGGAATCAAATTTTAGCGGAAAATAAAACGTTAACTCAGGTGAGTTGGCAAGAATGGCTTGCGACTGCTAAGTCTGTTGTAAATGAGAATAGTCATTTACCCGTTGCACCTTATTTACATGGTATTTTTGATAGTACTACTAAAGTTGCCAGCTTTTCTGTTGATCAAGCATTAACCGAAAAAGTGTTGGGCGAAACAAATATCACACTTTCAAGGGTAACGGATACCATGTTAAATCAATACCTAAGTCGATTGGCTAAAGCAGCAGGAGTTGAATTAGAAACCATTTAATTGATATTTGCTTAAAGTAATATAAGAGCAGAGGGGTTTAAGAACGTAGGAGGTTAACCTCCTATGCTCTTCGTAAGTGACCTTTGGCAGGTTTACTGATATCAGTAATTATGTGAGGTTCTGTTGGTATTCGATAGACAACCTCATCTAATGAAGTAATACCTGCTTTGGCTTTATCCATGGCATCAGAAAATAAAGGAATCATTCCTTGCTGAATTGCATAGTGGTAAATTTCCATACCAGTATTACCTTTTAATATCATATCCCTTATATTTTCATCCACAATCAGTAATTCAAAGACACCAATTTGTCCATAGTAACCCCGTTGATTACATTTATCACAACCATTGGCTACGAAATAACGGCCACCACCTAGCTGACTTTCTGACAATCCTAATATTTTTAATCGTTTCTTGCTTAAAGAGTCACGTTTTTTACAATGAGGGCATAAAACACGAATTAGTCGCTGTGCTAACACGACCTGCAATACATCTGAAAGAATGGATGCTGTAGCACCTAATGATAATAAGCGCGGTACAGCAAATGCCGAACAGGTGGCATGAAGTGTTGAGAAGATCAGATGGCCAGTTGCAGCAGCCATAATAGCTGTTTCTGCCGAGGCTTGATCAAGAATTTCACCTAATAAAATAATATCTGGGTCTTGTCGTAGAACATCTTCAAAAGCTTCATCAAAACTGTAGTTTTTGAAAAAATCCACATGAATTTGATTTATGCCGCGCATTTGATATTCAATTGGAGACTCCAGTGTCATTATAGAGCAGTCATCTCTATTCAAATATTCTAAGGCTGCATAGATAGTTGTCGTTTTTCCACTGCCTGTAGGTCCAACAACTAAGATAAGTCCTTGCTTTGAATTTAAGTGAACAATTAGCTTATCATATTCTTCGTCACTCATACCAAGGTCAGTTAAAGACAAAATACGTTTATTTTTGTCTAGCAGCCGTAGTGCAAAGCGTTCTCCATAGATACTAGGTACTGTTGCAATGCGAATGTCTACCCCTGTATCAACTACATTTTCATAGGTAAAACTGCCATTTTGTGCTTGCGTTTTTAATGTAGGCTGAAGCTTTGCCATTACTTTTAATCGATTAAAAAAACGAGATTGGATAATTTTAGGTAAATACCACTGGGTTGCTAGAATACCATCTTTTCTTAAGCGAACTTTTATTGCATCTTCATAAGGTTCAATATGAATATCAGTAGCACCTATATAAATGGCATAATCAAGTACTTTTTGAATTAAAATAGAAACACCTACTTCACCCTCTCTAGGGGCTTCAGCATGTTTAGTAAATAGTGATATTTCCCGTTGTAATGCTTGACCAAGTGGTTCAGTCCAAATACTAACATAGGGTTCAATGTCTTTTTTACCAGTCACTTCGTCAATTGTTTCTTCAATAACATCATTGAACTCTTTGCCTTCTGCATAGGGGTAATGTCTAACAATAGCTCGAAGGATGGTTTTAAAATAACAAACATGGCGCTTGATTGCTTTACCACAGTTTTTTTCTAACTCTTCGACCAGCTTACTATCGGTAGGGTTAGACATAGCAACATGCACATGCTCATCTTCAAGACGAAAGGGAAATACAATATGTTTAAGTACTAATTCATTGGAAAATAAATTAAAGAGCTCTTCTGGGATGGTACGCTGTGTAATCTCATAAAGAGGATCGGTTACAGGGTAGCCAGTCACTTCAGAAAGCACTTCGTTTAGTTGTTCAACTGTTAGTAAATTGAGATCATGAAGTACTTCATAGATCAAGTTGTCTGAATAGCTGGTAATGATTTTAGCCTGAATAAGTTTGGAGGGGGCAATCATATTGTTTTTTGTAATATAATCAATTACAGCTTGTTCTAATTCTTCATTAGTCATAGTACGATCCCCAACTACAAACTACTACTTATAAACTAAACAAAAGATAAGAGTAATTGAAAGATAGCATTGAATAATGAAACCCTCTATCTTTTACTTTAATACTAAGGTCATCTATTTGAACAACTTTCTTTAAAGTTATATGCAGTAATTTTTTATAGCTTTTTATTTAATATGCTTCAGTACAAAGGCTATAACTCTAAAATGACTTAAAGTTGTACTTCATCAAGTAGTGAGGATACGTTTAAGATGGAAGGTGACTCTACTTTACCCTGAGAGGGGGTTATTGCTTTAAGAAACTCAACAATTTGATTGGTAATCATATCAGATACTTTTATTTCAATTTGGCTGCTGTTATCAAATTTTATTAAAGAAAAATAATGTAAATCATCGGTAACACTATCAGTTAACTCATTAGCATAAATTTTAAGTAAACAGCTGTTGGTTGATAATGTATCCTCTAGCTCGGCAAAGTTAAAGTACTCCGTTGAAGGTAATGCATCATTAGGATTTATATTAATAGGATTTTGATTGATAGACTTACTTATTTTTACTTCTTCAAGAAGTTTAAGTGAAAACTTAATTGGAGGGTTGGTTGACTCATATTGGTCATCTACAAAGTAGATAAAAATATGGTATGAATTAGTTGATACTCTTTCAAAACAAATGTCACTTGTACAAAATAGCTTGTGTAGAGATTTTTTTATTGAGAATATTGCTAGTTTGTTGATTACTTTCATGTTTTTTAATAAATAAAACTGTTTATGCCAATAGTCTATGAAATAGTCGGTTTTATAATGGTTATCCATATTTATAGTTGTGCTCCTGATAACAGGAGAACCTCGCCCGAATATTTTATCAGACCACTGAAAACTTTCATATAGTCTAGTGAAATCAAGGTGTTTAGAGCCGTTACAATTAGTGCCTAAACCTGTTTAGTCAGAATGCCCAGAATCTTTGCTAGCTAATGAAATACCTTGAGCTAGAGTAACTGACCACTATATACAGTATATAGTAGATTAGTAGTATGTTGGCTGTTAACACAAGATGAAAATACCAAACCTTTTGGCAGAAAGACTATATATTTATCGAATATTAGATTGAGCTTAATTTTGTATTCTTAATAAAATAGAAGTATAATCGACATGTAAATTAACTTGTAATTGAATAGATATATAGATAAACTGTTTTCTATAAAGCTAATAGAGATATTTTTACACATTCTATAAATAGAATGTAAAACTAAAAAAATAATAATATGAGCAAGTTGTCTTAGATATAATAAATTAAACTCTACTATTTTGAATAACGTCTGTGTTTGGCGAAAGTAATTCTATATAAAAATGAAATTTTATCGAATAAGGAGTTGTCGTTTAGATAAGCCTTGAATTATTTGTTTTATTATATTAATGCTGTAAGCTGTTGCTTGCTAATTTGTGTTTTTAGCTGTTTCGGATGCTAGAGACAACTCACTTTTTTGTTTAAAAAGCTAGCAAGCATACCCGCAGAAAAGGGAATATATTCCCTATCGGTTATTCAAGAAAAAATATTTATAGCAAAAAGCGAAATATCTAAGGCGGCTATTAGCAGGTGAGGAGTCACTATGAACTCAATATGTCGCCTGGATGGCTGTGCTGCCAACCATTTATTAAATCAAGATAGGAGACAAGAAAAGCACCAGGTTAGTAATCATTCTGGTCAACTACGGAGTAGAAACCTTCATCTAACAGTGACAGAGAAGCAGCCGTATCAACATGCGTTAAGGTTACTAAAACGTCAGTTTAGTGAACCTACCATTAAGTATGTAGAGAGACAATCATCCAAGAATAATGAACCAAAAATCCTTCACTTAGCAACCCATAGCCCTAGACAAACAATTGATATCGTTGATCCTATAGTTCAGTCAACGCCTGAGCCAATTTTTCAGTGGTTTAATCAGCAAGGATATTTATCCAGTGATCAAACCTTGTATTTACTAAAAAAATTGCATGAACAACTGGGTCTGTTGACACAGCATGGGAAAACTAATTTAGCTTCCTCATTAGTTAGCATACAAGAACTTACTGATCGCATTAAGTCATCTCCTAGTGCTTACCTAGCACAAGCAGATGTTGAATCACTCTATCAGCTATTAGCAGGATTGTGCTTTGCTTTACCTGCTGGGGAATTACACGAACTGATGGAATTGTTATCTGTACAGGTTCGCTTACAAGGGCTATTGGCGACCAAAGATACCCTTAAATCGCAACTTTATCAGCAATTAAAAAAATTTGAACAGCCAGGAGCGAGCAGTCAAATCAGCTTATCATTACAACTATCCGCTGGTGCGGGATTATTTGGATTGAATTTAGTTGATAGCAAACTTTCACTTAAGCTTGGGCTTCAATTATTAACCGACGATGATAGTGGTATGCTTGAAATCCATACAGGGGGAGTACAGCTAGGTATTCAAGCAGGGAGTAATAAGATATTAAAAGGCCTTGTGACAGGTTCTGGAGAAGTTGGCACCGTTTATAGTGATGGTTGTTTAGCTGATTTTGTAAACCGTTATACGGATAACTTGATGGGAGCATTATTAACAGCAGGTGCCAGTAAAAGCACTAGCCATTTACAAGGATGGAAGCATGATAGATCTTTTCTGAAAATACAGAAGCAAGCATTAACTAATCAACACCGACTTAATAATTTATTATTAAAACATGGGTTTGTAAGTGAAGTAAAAACACATACAGCTCCACCTAGGGTAGTATCTGGAAAATGTAAATTGGTACAAGGAAAATTACAGGCTGGTTTAACGTTGTTTCAGCGAATTTTTCAGGGACACTACCAAAAAAGCCAGCTAAATATGGATATTCTAAGTCGACAGCCGCTATTAGATAGTTTAAAGCAAGAAAGTAGTCGAATTTATCGCTACAACCATCGATTTTATACTCCTAGTATTAACCGTATTGCTGAAATTCAACAACAACGAGGTAATTCCATATCATTGCCTGAGACTATTAAACAAGCCATTGAAGAGTTAGAAGCAGAGTTTCATCAATACAGTCAACTGGTTCAATTTTGTGACTACGCAAAGCAACATCCTAAACAAATTAATAAAAATCAACTTCGTCAAGCCCTTCAAATAAAAGCATCTTTTGAATCAGGCCGAGGGGTAAAAGGTCGTGGAGAGTTTACTAAAGCAGTGACAATTGCATATGCTGCACTACATCAACTTTATAAGGCCAGTGCTTCTGATCAGCAGCAAAACAAAAATCTGGTTGATTTTAGCCAGTTTGAGGTAACGTTGAAGCGTCCATTATTTCATTTAGCTGAAAAAAGTTTGATTAATAAACTGACTTTTGCTGTACGGAGTATATTAAGGCGCACATATGAAGGGGGCACTCTACAAGTTTCACTACCTATAGAAAATGCGTCAATGGGATTGAGCATAGCTCATTTTAATACCAAAGAGCACCCTAATTATTACCGAAAAGGCCAGTACTTGGATATAACGATTGAGTTGAAAGGTCAACTGGGATTATCTGAGCTACTAACAATGATTACATCGGAAAGGGCAGCTTTTAGTAGTCTAAAGGATATTTTGCAGATAAATGATAATCAAACTGAATTCTCTACTTCTGGTATAGCAGAACAGCTAAAAGAAGTATTGGGTAATGCTGGTGATATTGGGCTTGATGGGAAAAACACTCTGCATTTTCGTCTTAAGCAAATCAAGTCGGTAAACAAGTGGGTGTTGCAGTTTGTCAGGCTGGCTAACCACTCAGGACTTACAATCAAAAGCCCAGATATTAACCTCCCAATATTACCAAGCATAAACAGTAGTATTGGTGTCAGTGTGAAAGGGAGTCAAACCACCATTCAGAAAGAGTGGCTGGGTAATAATACATTAAGTTATTTATTACCCATCCATAACACCCTGCAAGGTGCTAATCAGTCAGATCGTTGGCAACAATTTACTCACCAGCATGAGCATGCCTTAAAAAAGCTGTTTAGTAATATGGCTGAAGAAAATACTGCAGCTAACTCAGAGATGACTGCTTTGCTGGCACAAATTAATGACCAAAAATTACAAGCAGCATTAAAGTTAGCACTTTCTCATTATGCTCATAATAAAACAGCCGTTAATTTCCAGGAGCTAGTGTCAGTATTCAATAGGTTTTTAGCTGCACAGTTAGCGGTATATAAAGTAGAAAGCCAGAAAGAATGTTGGGATGCATAGCTTGATGAGATCGTTGCAAAAGTACTTCAAATTAAATCCCTTCTCCCTAGCAGGGGAGAAGGTTAGGATGAGAGGGCTAAAAATATCTTTTGCGACACTGCTTGCTCGGTAGATAACATTAATTGGTTGAATACAAGTCTATTGTTTTTGAACAATAGTTTTTCGAGGTGGCCAGGGTGTTGTTGGAGCTCCAAAATTGGGTTTACCTAATACCGGGCTACTTAATAAATAGAAACCATGGTTGGTAAATAACCAAAATAAGTTGCGATCATATTCTACATAAACACTATGAGATAAATTACCCATTGCATAATCTGCAACACGATCAGGCGCAAAAGGAGGCACAAAGTAAGCGCTGATATAGGGTTGCTTTGGATTATGCACATCATAAATCTGAAGCCCTGCATTATAAAAATTATAGGGTAAAATCCCAGGTTTAGATACGCCGGGTTGAGTATAAGCGCCTGTACGTTTTGGCCCAAAGCTACCTTTGCGCTGGCAATAGTCTGTAAATAAAGCCTGTTTAGGTGGTTTCGGTCGAGGTAGGGTTCCAACAACTTTCGGCTGATGTGGGTTGCTGGCGTCGATTTGATAAATATGCTTGTAAGGCTCCCAGCAATCTTCATTAAGGGGATAACCGCTGTAATATAGCATACCAGAGTGCTCAAATTGGCTGGTGTCAATATAGTCGCCTTCAGTACCAGCAACACTGGGTGGGAAATCAAGCTGGCTGGTGACTTTCATCTGTTTAGGTTGGCTTATATCGACGGTATAAAAGCCTAATCCTCCCATTGCGGCAAAGCCATATTTCCCTCCCATTGAAACCGGTTTGGGAATAAACAGCGACATGCGTGCACCCATCCAGGAGGTTCTGTTACCCGCCCGTGGATTTTGTTGGTAAATATGCTCATGCCAGGCGTTACCAACAATTTGCCCTGGCATTGTGAGTTGTTGTAAAAATATTGGGTTAGTTGGGGTTGATAGATCCCAGGCTTGATAACCTGCACTGTATAAGTCATTAGGGTATTCAGTAAGGGCATGTTGCGCATTGGGTGCCGCAGCCACAAACATATATTTTCCTCCAAAATAAACAGGAATATCTCTTACCCCAGAGCCTTGCTGTTTACTGATAGGTGCATTTGGATGAGTGATATCTGTTGTACGCTCTGCGAGTAATTCCCACTGCACTGGTAAGGGGCCATGCATCGCATATATTTTGAAACCTTTTAAATGTGGTGCTTGGCGAATAGCTGTTACTTTGCTTGGCTCTTGATATTTATTATGCAATAAACCAAAACGTTGCACTTCATAAGCTTGGATCATGATATATTGTTGTCGTTCTGGGTGCCATTGAATAGTTGCTGCCCCCATCATTTCACCTGGTGGGAAAGGGTTTTGTTCTGGCCCAGGGCCATCTTTTCCCCAGGTGCTGCCTTTTGTGAGCAACAATTTAGCTTGTTTGGGATTGGTTATATCAAATATTTTTAAATCTCGCCGCACATACTGGTAGAGATAGCGTTTACCAGAAAAATCGACAATATTTTGCCAGGTATGAAAAGGTTCTACTGTAATGGGGTAATAGGCTTCTACTGTCATATTATGAATATAAGATTCAGTATCCCAATAGGTAAGTTGGCCAGAGAAGGGTTTGGGATTGTGTTGTGCTGGGGTTTGTTTTGGGTGAATAAACAAACCAGTTTTAAAATTTAGACCATAACTGTCGGGCTTAGGAGGTTTAGGTGTTTTGTCTGAAGAAACGTTAACAAGCTGCTTGATATAAGGGTCTTCAATATTTTTACTTGGCTTGATGTTAGTAGCAACAGAAGCAGCATTTGTGACTATAGGTAGTACCATTATACTACTGATTAACAATCCATTTAACATTTATCATCCTTTAATTTAACACTATTTTTAGTGTCAGGGCAGTGTAGCATGCTTTTAAAATAAATAAAAAATCAAGCAGCGATGCCTTATACAAGCTTGTATACAGCTTAGTTTATGGAGGTTGCCTGGTTTGAAGTTGTTTTTTTAGCCCAATCGAAGCAGACCAAAAGCCACCACCACTACCGTCAATAAAGTGTAAGTGTTGGCTATTTTCCAGGCTTGAAACCATACAGGTCATTAACGCTTGATTGGTCTGGTGGATGCCATATACTAACTGCCCTTGCTGAAATTGCTCCTCTAGAAGCTGTTTTATTTGCGCTGTTTGTTCATTAGTGCAATCAAGCACTAGGCGTAGTGAGTCATCAAAACGTCGATAGTCAGCGTTATCACAGAGCTGGTTGCGATAAACAGGGGCATTATAAGCCCCTGCTGAGAGATTAAATTTATTAAGAACAGCTTGGATAAAGCTATTAAATAATAAAAATAAATAACGTTGCCAAAAGGGCTTTGTGCCTTTGCTTATTTTGGCCTCAAGAATAATACCTTGAGGTGGCCACTTAAACTTCAGGTTGGCATGAGTGACGGGTTTGGTTGATTGAAAGTCCTGGCCTGTAACCTTCATTAAACGGGGAATAACCGTTTGAAATACTTGCTCCCGTTGCTCAATATTACTGGATAAAGGCTGAACTAAAATACACAACATATGGTCATTACGAGGTTTTAATGACTCCCATCGGCAGGAAAGCCCAGTAAGATCTGGCGCTGTAACTGAAGCCGTTCGGTTAAGTGCGTACTGTTGTGTATCAATATCGGCTTTTATTAACTGGTCTGCCAGCTCAACACCGCCCCCATTGAACATAGCCAGTTGGTTGCCATTGCTTAATTCAAACTTAGCGACCAGCACTTCTTTTCCTTGTTTCCTTACCTTAGATATAGGTACTATGCCTACTCTTAGCTGTAATTGAAATGTTTGCTCAGCCAGTTGTTGTGTGCCCATTAATGTTTGTTCGACAATATCTTTATATAAAGCGGGAATTAACATTGTTGCTCCATCTCCCCCAAACACAAAAGGAAAATCACAGCTGGGCAAAGCATTACGCATACTTGTAATACAGCTGGCGCCTATCATGTTAACCTCTTTGTAACGTCCGTTAGCTACTGCTTTTGATGAATTAACCACGTCACTGATAACAATTAGCCAGTTATCAGGGGCAGGAGCAAAATGTTGGGCATTAATGAAGGCTGAAAATGTATTGAACGTAGGAAGGTTTTGGTAAAAAGCAAGATCAGGGTTTTGGCTTTCTGATTGCATAGATTATGACCAAATTGATCCAAAAAAATAGCAATTAGTTTTCAATAGTACCTATTAATGAGCTGCTGATATCTCCATTATAGAGTATAACTAAATCTAGTATTTATTGAAGTAGGTGGGTAATTGATGAATTGGCAACAGCTAGCACTGAAAATTGTTCATGAGGGGGATGGAATTAGTCAAACCAAATTGTAAAATTGATTTTTACGCCAGGCTCTTTTAAGTTGTTTTCGAATCTATTATCAAATTTATTTTCTATTTTAAGTGAGTAGGGATCGTTGATATCGATAGGGGCGTTATCTAACTGTAAGGTGATTTCGGGTTTTTTGGGAGGCTTGCTATTAGCTGGGGCTTTTTTTTCTTGCTCTTTGGCGGAATTGAGGGTGTACTTGATTGTTGGTTCGGCAGCGCATGAAAGTGAAATTATATTAGCGAACATGAAGTACGTTAAGATAAAAATATGGCGTAAATTGAAGCTGAACTGGTTTTTTGAAGGAAGCGTGTCCATTCCATTTAGTCCCTATGGAAGTTGTTATTTTTTTACCTGTTCATAGTACTTTGTTGATTGAGCTTTAAAAGGAAGTGTGCACGGTTTTTAGACAAACTTTGAATAAATCGAAAGGCACAAGGGTAAAATAAGTTATGTTTGTGCCTTTATTTTTATATGGCGCGTTACATTAATTCTGGTATTTGTTAGCTACTAATTAATAAAGAGTTTAAGTAAAAACCACCGAATAACAACAGTATAAATAAGATGAATGCTAATAGAATGGGTTTGCTACCAACGGATTTAATTACTTGCCAATGGGTTTGTATACCTAAGGCTGCCATGGCAATGGCTAATAGAAATTGGCTGGTGAAGCTGATTGTCTTGAGGACAGGCTGAGGAATTTCAATATAAGAGTTTATACCTGCTGTTACAATAAATCCTAATACAAACCAGGGAATGGTGATTTTAGTTTTGCTTGATTCATCGTTTGTGGCTGTTTTATCTAATTTTCCTAACACTATGGTTAGCATTAAAATAAAAGGTGCCAATAGCATAACACGAATTAATTTTACCACTACGGCGGTTTGCATGGTATTTTGACTAATGGTTTGGCCTGCAGCAATTGCTTGGGCTACTTCATGGGCTGTGCTGCCAATATAAATTCCAAACGCTTGCTCTGATATGCCTGAAAACTGATAAATAAAAGGGTAACTGAACATAGCCAGAGTACCAAATAAAACGACAGTAGCTACAGCAATAGTGACATGTTGTTGACGAGCTTTAATAGACGCTTCAGTGGCTAGAATAGCAGCAGCACCACAAATAGCACTGCCCACTGAAGTTAAAATAGCCATATCACGGGGAAGCTTAAACAGTTTGATACCGATAAATGAGCCAACACAAAAAACAATTAAAATAATAAAAATATCCAACACTAGTGCCTGCCAACCAACGGCAACAATTTGTTGAAAACTTAAGCTAAAACCAAACAAAATAATACCAAGCCTTAATAGTCGTTGCTGGCAAAACTTAATAAATAATAATTCTTGGTCGTTGGGTTGGTGCTGGGGTAGATGGCTAATGGTCGTGCCTAAAATAATGGCTAATGGCAGGGCACTTAAGCCAAGCTGACTGAAAAAGCTGGTTTGTGCTAGCCCTATAGCGGCAATAGCTAGTAAGGGTAGTAGAATAGCAACTGGCATAATAATAACCTCAATCATGCTACTGGCTGGGTGTGTCTAACAGATGATAATAACCAAAATAATCGAAATACCTGGGCTTATATCCTTCGCGAATGATTGTATGCCTTGTGTAAACATAAGAATAATGAATGTTTTTAATATAATATATAAGATAAACCGAACATTTATGATGTAGGAAAAGAAATGAGTGTTACATTAAGGCAACTACGGTTATTTGAAGCGACTGCTCGGTTAGGGCGTCTAACAGCTGCGGCTGATGAGCAGGCCATGAGTCAATCTGCTGCCAGCCAGTCTCTAAAAGAACTGGAGTTATCGTTAGGTTATCCATTGTTCAGCCGGGTAGGGCGGGAACTCGTGATTACTGATGCAGGGCTGGATGTATTAGCCAAAGCTCGCCAAGTTACCGACATGGTTAATGAGCTGCAGACGGCGCCAACCAGCGAAATGACAGGGGTTTTACGGGTAGTGGCCAGCGAAACCATTGCCTCGTTTTTAATGCCTAAATTACTCGCTGAATTTATAGATGCTCATAAACAGGTTAAGCCTGAGCTGAAAATAGCCAATACTCAGGATGTGATTGAAAAATTAGATAAAGGTCAGGCGCATATTGGTTTAATTGAAGGGCCTGCTATTCATCAGTATCTCACTATAAAGCCTTGGCGTCAGGATCAACTGAATGTGTTTTGTCACCCAGAACATCCACTGGCAAAAAAAGGTAAATTAACCCTTGAAGATATACAACAGCAGCAATGGATTTTACGAGAGCCTGGCTCAGGAACCCGCGCGGTGTTTGATGCAGCAATTGAGCGAATTGGGGGGCGAGCCATCTTAGGGTTGGAACTAACGCGCCATGAGGCGATTAAACAATCAGTTAAAGCTGGGCTTGGACTAGGGTGCCTTTCTCAACTGGCTATAGCAGATGAAGTTATGGCAGGACAATTGGTTGTTTTAAAAACACCCTTAGATTTAACTCGACGTTTTTCATTGCTTAGTAACGAGAACAGCTATTTAAATGCACCTGCCCAAGGGTTTGTGAAATTTTTATTGGAAAGTTCTTAGGCAAAAGCGGTGCAATATTAGGAAAATCTAAATTTTATATAGGGTGATAAAATATAGTTGTTGAGAGGCTAATGTTATTAACTGGCAAGCGGCACTGCTAAACTAGCCTTAACAGACTCCATTACAACAAAGGTACGAAATCGTTTGATATTTGAGTTATCAAAAAATAGTTTGCGAGTTAAAAACTCATAATCAGCTATGGTGGCAACGGTTAGAACTAAAATAAAATCACACTCGCCTGCTACATAATAACATTGTTGTACTTCCTTAGTAGCAGTGAAACTATTTTTAGTGTTATTTAAAATATCAATCCGTTCACTTTCCATATCCACAGTTGTAATGATAGTCACTGGTAAGCCAATCTTATTTCCATTAACTACACAAACATTGGCTTCAATGATGCCTTCTTGCTCAAGCCGCTTAATTCGCCTTTGAACGGCGGGTGCTGAAAGGTGCACCTTTTCCCCAATAACACGAAGTGGGGTGGTATTATCCCTTTGTAAAATAGCTAAAATTGCTAAGTCAAACTGGTCTAGCTCGCCAGGTTGCCGGTCTTTTAGGTTTGACATTTCGTCTCTCATGCTTATGAAATTTTATTGTCTTTATAAAGTATATATTAATAAATTTTTAACATGGCTTTGACGTAGAATCGACAGCTAGTTTTTTACATAGCTAGGCTCCTTGAGGTAGCGGTAAAAATATACTTTTAATGTCCAAAGACATAGGGTAATTATTTTATAGAAGAAAAGAGTATGGTAAGTCATGTGACTAGAAGCTCTCTTTTAAAAGCATTCCCAATTTATTTAACAATATTGAGGTGTTAAAGCGCAGAGTATACTAATCAAACTTAAATTATATATCAAATAAATACTTTGTATATACAAATAAAGTTTTTAATTTTATTAAAGTTTGTATGTTATGTATGGAGGAGTAGTATTTTTGTATTGGTTTGGTGCAAAATAAGACAAGCAGTTTACAACTATTAGCTTATTTGCTATAGCAGAAGCTAGATCAACATCAACATAAGTATTTTCCACTAGACACAAAGCTATTAGATTATAATACGATCATTTACTTTTATTTAATTAGTGTTTTGTAATTGTTTAAATTAACTTATTATATGCTCCGTAATAATTGTTGTAAAAGTGATTGCTTATGGATATAGGTTAATAAGTATTATTTGCATTTACTATTATTAATTGTAAGAAATCAGCTCAGTTCTTTTCTGCTGCATATGTGTAGCCAAAGCGAATGATTTTTAGGGGCGGCCGTCGAGTGATGAAGCCCTATGAGCTTATTTTTTTATAAATGATTAGGCTGAAGACAGTTTATTGCTCCTGCATAAACTGCATTTACACCATCCTTGGTGCTTAACGACGACAACAAACCCCTTGTGCCCTAGGGGTATAAAAATCATTCGCGAAGGGTATATTTAAACGAAATAATGTACTTTATAGAAAAGCATAAAATTGTAAAAAAATATCGCACTGCTCTTGAAAAAATCCAAAAAAGTACCTAATTATCATCATGCCTAAGCTATATTTAGTAGCTTACCTGGTAGCGGAGGTGTTCTCAGCGCTACAAATGCT